>DASVYZ010000484.1:0-2616 GCA_036391935.1 Burkholderiaceae bacterium
CTTGCCGCCGTTGGCAAATCTGATGGTGCTTGGCGAATTGGCGCAGGCTGCGGCCAATGGGGGCAGCGATGTTGGGCTGGAGGAAGTCGGGTTGCTGCTCGCCGCCCGTTTGGTCTCGGTGGCTTCAGGCAAGCAGTCTGAGTCCTTGTCGTTGACGAGCCAGGACCGGCAGCGGGCGGTGCGCGCTGCGATGTGGATCGCTGCGCATGCGCACGAAGATATCGACCTCGAACGCGGTGCCGCCGAGGTGGGCCTCAGTCCATTTCATTTCCTGCGCTTGTTCAGCCGCGCGCTTGGCGTGACGCCGCACCAATACCTGTTGCGTTCGCGCTTGCGTCTTGCGGCTGGTTTGCTGGCCGACGGCAAATCCGTTACCGACACCGCCTATGATGTCGGCTTCAACGATTTATCCAATTTCGTGCGGACCTTTCACCGTGCCGCCGGTGTGTCGCCGCGGTATTTCCAGCGCGCCGCGCGCGGCGAGCGCAAGATTTTCCAAGAAAAGCTGGCCGCAATCTGAAATCATGGATTCCTGACGCATCCGCATTCCGCGGAGCGCCGACAGGAGATCATCATGTTCGACCATATCGGATTAAAAGTGAAGGATTTGGATGCCAGCGTGCGCTTCTATCGCGCAGCGCTGGACAAGCTCGGCTATGTCCTGGCTTCGGAGGGGGATGGGTATGCGGGTTTTGGGCCGCCAGGCCAGCCGGCGCTGTGGCTCTATGCCGCTGCCGGCTTGCCCGTCGGCACTACCCATGTTGCGTTTCGCGCCGCCGAACGCAAGCAGGTCATGGGCTTTCATTCGGCGGGGCTGGAAGCCGGTGGAACCGACAATGGAAAGCCGGGCCTGCGCGAAGAGTACAGCCCGACTTACTATGGTGCATTTTTGATCGATCCCGACGGCAACAATGTCGAGGCTGTCTGCTTCAATTGATGCGGAGGCAGGGGCGTAGGTCGGATGTGCCGAAGCGGAACGCCGCCCGGGCGATCCGACGCACGACAAGATAGAGGAACATTCGTCGGAAGCGCCGGGCGTCGCACGCTGCGCTTTTTCGACCTGCCGCCCTGCAATTCTGCATCAACTGGCTTGCTGCAACGCCCGGTACAGTGTCGTTTCCCGCGTCGCCGCTCGCTCTTGCGTGGCTGCGTCGATTGCGCCAAGATGGCTGTCTGTCGATCTTGCCCAACCCCGCAGCCATTTCCCAATGCAAGCCCAAAATTTTTCCCTCCCCGCTTATTTGGATCGCATCGCCTTTCGCGGCGAAGCCAAGCCCGATCTCCCCACGTTAATTTCCCTGATGCGCCACCAGCTGCGCGCTGTGCCCTTCGAAAACCTCGACGTGCAGGCCGGCAAGGTCGTGTCATTGGTCCCCGAGCATATCGTCGAAAAGATCGTGCACCGTCGGCGTGGCGGTTACTGCTACGAGGTCAACGGGATATTCTCCATGGCCTTGCAGGCGCTGGGCATCCCGCATCGCTATGTTGCGGCGCGGCCGATGTTTTATCCGGTGCGCCGGCCGCGCACGCATATGGGCATCATCGCGACCGTGGAGGGCGTCGATTGGCTGTGCGATCTCGGCTTCGGCAGCTACGGCTTGCGTGCGCCGATCCGTATCGATACCCTCGATGTGGAAGTGCCGCAGGACCACGATACCTTCATGCTGGGCAAGTCCGAGGTCGGCGAGATCGTGCTGAAGGCGAAGGTGGAGGGGGAGTGGACCACTCAATACGGCTTCGATCTCTCGCGCCAGGAGTGGGTCGATTTCGCGCCGGCCAATTACATGAATTCCACGCACCCCGAGGCGATCTTCGTGAAGCAGTTTGTGGTGGTGCTGCATACCGAGGCTGGGCGCAAGATCTTGTCCGGCGATACGTTCAAGGTGGTGGAGCAGGGGCGTACGAGCAAAAGGGAAATTGCGCCCGTGGACCGCGCTGCGCTTTTGCGCGAGCAGTTCGGCTTGGTGATCGCGCCTTGAGCCTGTGGAACGTGACGTTTCGCAGATGTCCGCTCGGACAGCGAGCCGGCTGCCCTATTTCAAGCGGTAGCCGGCCTGAGCCCGGAACTAGCGAAAGGTTCGCCGCACAGGCGCCGGGCCGGTTCGCTCAAGATGGCGGAAGGTGACGCGCCCTTTGCTTAGATCATAGGGCGACATTTCCAGCGTGACCTTGTCGCCTGCCAGGATGCGGATATTGTGCTTGCGCATCTTGCCGCCCGTGTAGGCCACGACGGTGTGGCCGTTGTCCAGCGTAACGCGAAAGCGCGAATCCGGCAAAATCTCGTCGACTTTTCCCTGCATTTCGATCAATTCTTCTTTGGCCATTTGGGCTCCTGGAACGGTCACTTGCGTGACAGGGATAAACAAAAAAAGCCCGCCGAAGCGAGCTTCCATTCACTACCCGCAGTTGCCCGACACCCATGCTATCCGCATGGTGTCCCGGTATCCGTCGATTGAAAACCCATACTATCTGCATGGTGCCCTCAACGGCGGAAACAACCGCGAAACTTGCCGGTGCCGACAGCGCCGGCATCGTTTGGTGAATTACTGCGGCAGCCATAGATTGATGGGCCATGGCGGCATGTCGATTACAGCGGGCGGATATTGCTCGCCTTCT
>DASVYZ010000485.1:0-2212 GCA_036391935.1 Burkholderiaceae bacterium
TTTCGCCCTCGCCCGGCTCCTTTTGCAGCATGGCGTCGATCGAGATGCCGGCATCGGCCAGGAGGCGCGTGACGTCGGCCAGCACGCCGGGCTGGTCGGCCACACGCATACGCAGGTAATAGCTGGTGGTGATTTCCGACATCGGCAGGATGGGCGTGTCGGCCATGGCATTGGGCTGGAATGCCAGGTGCGGCACGCGATGGTTGGGGTCGGCCGTGGCGAGGCGCGTGATGTCGACCAGGTCGGCGATCACCGACGATGCGGTCGGCTCGGCCCCCGCGCCCTTGCCGTAATACAGCGAAGCGCCGACGGCATCGCCCTGCACCATCACGGCATTCATGGCGCCTTCGACGTTGGCGATCAGGCGCTTGGCCGGGATCAGTGTCGGATGCACGCGCAACTCGATGCCTTGCGCCGTTCGCTTGGATATACCCAGCAGCTTGATGCGGTAGCCGAGCTGTTCGGCATAGCGGATGTCCACCGCCTGCAGCTTGGTAATGCCCTCGACGTGGGCCTTGGAAAACTGCACCGGAATGCCGAACGCGATGGCCGACATGATGGTGGCCTTATGCGCGGCATCGACGCCTTCGATGTCGAAGGTCGGGTCGGCTTCGGCATAGCCCAGTCGTTGCGCTTCCTTGAGCACGGTATCGAAATCCAGGCCCTTGTCGCGCATTTCGGACAGGATGAAATTGGTGGTGCCGTTGATGATGCCGGCGATCCATTCGATGCGGTTGGCGGTCAGGCCTTCGCGCAGGGCCTTGATGATGGGGATGCCGCCGGCCACGGCCGCTTCGAAGGCGATCATCACGCCCTTGTCTTGCGCCGCCTGGAACAATTCGGTGCCGTGCGTGGCCAACAGGGCCTTGTTGGCCGTGACCACGTGCTTGCCGGCGGCAATCGCCTTGAGCACGAGTTCTTTCGCCACGCCATAGCCGCCGATCAATTCGACGACGATCTCGATGTCGGGATTCTCGACCACCAGGTTGGGATCGCCCACCACTTCACAGGCGCCGTCGACCAGCGCGCGCGCGCGTTCGACGTTGCGCACCGCTACCATGGTAATTTGAATCGGCCTGCCGGCACGGCGCGTAATCTCTTCCTGATTGCGCCGCAAGACATTGAATGTACCGGCACCGACGGTGCCGAGGCCGATCAAACCGACTTTGATGGGTTTCATAATTACCTGGTATTGACGAAAATAGAATGCGAGCCTTGACATCAAGGCCCGCAACGATTGTAAAGCCTGAAACTGCCGAGTGGCGCTACCGCGCCATTTTTTTATGTGCGCGCGGCGTGGCGGGCACGATAGCGGTCCAGGAAGCGCGCAATCCGGCCGAACGCTTCGCCCAGATCGTCCGTATTGGGCAGGAACACCACGCGGAAGTGGTCCGGCGTCGGACAATTGAAGCCGGTGCCCTGCACGATCAAGACGCGCTCCTCGGCCAGCAACTCGTAAGCGAATTCCTGGTCGTCGGCGATCGGATACAGCTTGGGATCGAGGCGCGGGAACATGTACAGCGCCGACTTGGGCTTGACGCAGGTCACGCCGGGAATCTCGGTCAAGAGCTTGTGCGCCAGGTCGCGCTGGCGCGCCAGACGCCCGCCCGGGGCCACGAGGTCGTTAATGCTTTGGTAACCCCCAAGCGCGGTCTGGATCGCATATTGGCCCGGCGCATTGGCGCACAGCCGCATCGAAGCCAGCATGTTCAAGCCTTCGATGTAATCCCTGGCATGGCGCTTCTCGCCCGACACTACCATCCAGCCGGCGCGGTAGCCGCAGGAGCGGTAATTCTTGGACAGGCCGTTCAAGGTGATGAACAGCACATCCTCGGCCAGCGAGGCGATCGAGGTATGGGTTTCGCCGTCGTACAGCACCTTGTCGTAGATTTCGTCGGCGAACACGATCAACTGGTGTTGCCGCGCCAGTTCCACGATCTGCTTCAGCACCTCGACCGAGTACAGTGCGCCGGTCGGGTTGTTGGGATTGATGACGACGATGGCGCGCGTGTTGGAATTGATCTTGCCGCGGATATCGTCGATGTCGGGCATCCAGCCGGCCTGCTCGTCGCACACATAGTGCACCGGCTTGCCGCCCGAGAGGCTGACGGCGGCGGTCCAGAGCGGATAGTCGGGCGAAGGCACGAGCACTTCGTCGCCGGAATTGAGCAAGGCGTTCATGCTCATGACGATCAATTCCGAAGCGCCGTTG
>DASVYZ010000486.1:0-2296 GCA_036391935.1 Burkholderiaceae bacterium
CGTGGCCACGGCCGAGGTCTCGGGCGCCTCGCGCATGACGGCGTGGTCGGAACCGGTCACGCACAATGCGCGCGAAGTGGGAATGCCGAGCGCGGCCATCGCTTCGGAACAGAGGAACTCCCGGATCGAGGAGCGTAGCACGGCACGCCCGTCGCCCATGCGCGAATAAGGCGTCAGGCCGGCGCCTTTCAACTGCAATTCGAGCCGGCCCCCGTCTACCGCCGGCACGTCGCCGAGCAGGATGGCGCGGCCGTCGCCAAGCTGGCCTGCCCAGACGCCGAACTGATGGCCCGAATACACGGCCGACAAAGGCTTGGACCCGGGCAGGATGCGGTTGCCGGTGAAGGTTTCGACAAAGCCTTCATGCGCGGCAGCCCCAGGATCGAGCCCGATCAATGCCGCGGCTTGCGGCGCAAAGCCGACCAGGTAGGGCGCGGGCAGCGGCGTGGGTTGCAGCATGGTGTAAAACGCACCCGGCAATCGGGCAAAAGCATTGCCGAACTCCAGCGTTTCAAGCGGTTTCAAATTTTGCGGCAATGGTGCATTCACAGATATTCCTTGAGGACCCGACACAGGCTTTTGCAGATGCCGGACAGATAACCTATCATTGTACAGAAGACCGATAGCACAAGACGGAGACTGCTGATGAGCCAAGGTGAAGCGCTGTATATCCCTTCGCGTAAAGGGAACGTGTCGGACGAAGAATGGAACACGCGGGTCGATCTCGCGGCCTGCTACCGGCTGGTGGCCGATTTCGGCTGGAGCGACCTGGTATTCACCCACATCACGGCGCGTGTGCCGGGCACGGAAGACCAATTCCTGATCAACCCCTATGGCATGATGTTCGATGAAATCACGGCCTCGTCGCTGGTGAAGATCGACTTGCAGGGCAACAAGCTCGACGACACGCCGTTCCCGGTCAATCCGGCAGGATTCACGATCCACTCGGCGATTCACTCGGCGCGCCACGATTTGCAATGCGTGCTGCATACGCACAGCTTGAACGGCGTCGCGGTCTCCGCGCAGGCCAAGGGCGTGCAACCGCTTTCGCAGCAATCGATTTTCATTCTCTCAAGTCTGGCCTATCATGACTATGAAGGTGTGGCCTTGAACGATGAGGAAAAGCCGCGGCTCGTGGCTGACTTCGGCGACAAGACTTATCTCATGTTACGCAACCATGGCTTGTTGACGGTGGGCCGCACAGTGGCCGACGCTTTCTTGAATATGTATGTCTTCGAAGCCGCGTGCACCATACAGGTGCGGGCGATGGCGGGCGGCGGCGAGTTGATCGAGATTCCCTCTGCCATCATCAGCGGCGCGCAGCAGCAAGCCAAGGCGGTAACGAAGTCTTTGGGCGGCATGCTGGCGTGGCCCGGCTTGTTGCGCCGGCTTGATCGCAAGGATGCATCCTATCGAACATGATGCAGTGCATTGCATGAAAATAGGAATGGATGAGGGGCAACAATGCGGCGTTGCAGCATCGAAAATCGTTGACGATTAAAGCACGGTCGTACAAAAATCCATGGCAACAAACACCGGCAGCATGCTAGAAGTGTTTGATCTTCAGGAGACGGAATGCCGCAGTATCCAGAGAGCCCCTTGATGGGGCAGATGATGAGCCAACCCCTGCTCATCTCCAGCATCATCCGGCACGCCGACCGCCAGTTCGGCAAGAATGAAATCGTGTCGCGCCGCGTCGAGGGGGATATCCACCGCTATACCTATACCGACTGCCACACCCGCGCGCGCCGCATGGCCAATGCGTTGAAAGCGCTCGGCGTGAAGATGGGCGACCGTGTTGCAACACTGGCGTGGAACGGCTATCGCCACATGGAGCTGTACTACGCGGTCTCCGGTTCGGGGGCGGTGCTGCACACGATCAATCCGCGCCTGTTCGCCGAGCAGGTCGCCTATATCGCCAACCATGCCGAAGACCAGTACCTGTTCTTCGACCTGACCTTCCTGCCGGCCGCCGAAGCCTTTTCCGCGCACTGCACGACGATCAAGGGCTATGTGCTGATGTGCGACCGTGAGCGCATGCCCAAGGAACACAAGATCAAGAACCTGATGTGCTACGAGGACTTGATCGAGAATAGTTCCGACGACTACGAGTGGCCGCTGTTCGACGAGTATTCGGCTTCCAGCCTGTGCTATACCTCGGGTACGACGGGCAACCCCAAGGGGGCGCTGTACTCGCACCGTTCCACGGTGCTGCATTCGTACGCCTCGGCCATGCCCGACGCCTTGAACGTATCTTCGCGCGACGTGGTGCTGCCGGTGGTGCCGATGTTCCACG
>DASVYZ010000487.1:0-4353 GCA_036391935.1 Burkholderiaceae bacterium
GCAGGAAATACTGATTCTCGTCCAGCCACTCGCCTTCTCGTGGTTCGCTTTGTGCCACCGATGGGCCGCCCGTGGAAAAGCGGAAATGCCGGTTGCCGCCGACTCCTGCGCCCTGGAGATCCTTCAAGTCCGGCTTCAGGCTGAAGTCGCAGGCGACGCCGGCCGGCAAGTCGCGTTCGAAGTCATAGCTCCAGTTCTTGCCGTCTATCCATCGCCCCTTGCCTGTTTCCGGGCAATCGATGGTGAAGGGATCGGACAGGCGCAGGTCGCCGAAGGGCACCATTTGCGCGGTAAATCGCGCCGTCACCTGGCGCACACCTTTGACGTTGCCCTCGGGGGAAAAGCTCTCTACCGAAGTTTCCTGCGCGAGGCAGGCCCCTGCCCATGCCAGGGTCATTGCCATCGCCGTTGCAGTGGCCAGCCACTTTTTCATGTTGTTCTCCAGGGTGTCGGGACTGGCGGCAATTGTGCGCCGCGCATCCGTCGTACTTCAAGGGGGCCGCTTACCCAAGTTGTTCATTGTGCCAGCTTCTTTCTACGCGCTTGTGAAGAAAAATTCACACGCGGTATCATGGAGGGAAAATCCAGGAGTTTTCATGAAAAAGAAGGTATTCGTCGCGCGCGCGGTCTTTCCCCAGGTGCTGGAGCGTTTGCGCAGCCATTTCGAACTCACCACCAACGAAGAAGACCGCATTTTCGATGCCGACGAGCTGGCAGCGCGTGCCGCCGGCATGCATGGCCTGTACACCACGGGCAGCGAGCGCATCACGCCGGCGCTGTTTGCCGCCAATCCGCAACTGGAAGCCGTGTGCAACATGGCCGTGGGCTACAACAACATCGACGTCGATGCCGCGACGGCGGCCGGCGTCATGGTTACCAATACGCCTGACGTGCTGACCGAGACCACGGCCGACTTCGCCTGGGCGCTCTTGATGGCGACGGCGCGCCGCATTACGGAATCGGAACACTGGCTGCGCGCCGGCAAATGGACCAAATGGCGCTTCGACACGCTGCTCGGCGCCGATTTGCACGGCTCTACCCTGGGCATCATCGGCATGGGCCGCATCGGCCAGGGCGTGGCGCGGCGCTCGCTCGGCTTCAACATGCGCGTGATCTACCACAACCGTTCGCGCCTTGCGCCGGATCAGGAGGTCGCGGCCAATCATGCGCGCTGGGTGGAGAAGGAGGAACTGCTGCGCACGGCCGATCACGTGATGCTGGTGCTGCCCTATTCCGCTGCAACGCACCATACGATAGGCGCGAGCGAACTGGCATTGATGAAGCCCACGGCCACGCTGACCAATGTGGCGCGCGGCGGTATCGTCGACGATGCCGCATTGATTGCCGCCTTGCGTGAACGCCATATTGCCGCCGCCGGGCTCGACGTGTTTGAGAATGAGCCGGCCCTGAACCCGGGTTTCCTGGAGTTGCAAAATGTGGTGCTCACGCCACATATCGCCAGTGCCTCGGAGCCGACGCGCTTGGCAATGGCGAATCTGGCGGCTGATAATTTGATTGCCGCCCTGACGGGGCAGGAACCGCCCAATTTGTTGAATCCGGGCATAAAGCGAAAAGATTCGCGAAAGAATTAGTTGGCGAAAGAGGAGACATGGCCGATATCAGCATCACGCACAAACACAAGCTGTCGCACAAGAAAGCCAAGGCTGCGGCGCAAAAGGTGGCCGACCAGTTGGCCGAGGAATACGGTATCGAATCGGAATGGGATGGCGACGTGCTGCATTTCAAGCGCAGCGGTGTGACGGGCAGGCTGGAACTGACCGATCACGTGGCGCAGATGGAAATCAAGCTGGGGTTCATGCTCAAGGCCTTCGGCGCGACCATCGAGGAGCATGTGCACAAGAACATCAAGAAAGTCTTTGCCGGTTAGACGAACCATCCAACCGGCGGAGCAAGATTCAGCCCCTCAATTCATTGATCAGGTCGACATATTGCTGCATCGCGTCTTCCTTGGACGTGCCCTTCAAGGCATCCCAGGCGTCGAACTTGGCGCGGCCGACCATGTCGGTGAAGCCGGGGCGCTTGCCTTCGACGTCGCCGCTGCTGCCCTGCTTGTACAAGGCGTAAATCTTGAGCAGGGTCATGTTGTCCGGGCGTTCCGGCAGGTTTTTCGATTCGGCGACGGCTTGGTCGAATTGTTCTTGCAGCGACATGGTGGTCTCCATGGGTGAGGTTGGACGTTGTCAAACATAGCACAATCTGAATTGGCATTGAAAGCGATGATTTAGAATAAGTTGTCGAATCGTTCAGGTATCGGTCTTGGCCGATAATTCCCCGCTTCGAATTCGACTTCGAAAAAAATAGAGGAGCAAGCATGCTGTCCCCCAAGCTGTTGCAGCGCGAAAGAATGTCCACGGTCGATACCGCCTGGTTGCGCATGGATTCGGACGGCAACCTGATGATGATCGTCAGCGTGCTGATGTTCGACCGTCCGCTCGACATGGCACGCTTCAAGCGCACCATGAAGCGCCGCTTCCTCACCTATGGCCGTTTCCGCAGCAAGGTGGTGCAAGACCTGGCCGGCGCCTGGTGGGAAGAGCAGGAGGTCGAACTGGAACACCATATTGTTCAAACGCGACTGACGGCGAAGAAGGATGAAAGCAACAAACCGGCGTTGGAAGCCATGGTCGGCGAGCTCTCCGCCACCATGCTCGCCCCGGACAAGCCGCTATGGCAGATGCACGTGGTCGACAATTGCGTGGGCGAAGACGGCGGCGTGCGCCAGGCCGTGATCATCCGCATTCACCACTGCATCGCCGACGGCATTGCCCTGGTCGGTGTGCTGCTTTCCATGTTCGATGCCGTGCGCGATGCGCCGGACGAGGAAGACAATGAGCCCGAGGAAGCAGCGCCGATAGAGGACGAAGACAATCCCTGGAACGAATTGCTGCAACCGGTCACGCGCACGACGATACAGGCGATCAATCTCTCGACCTCCGTGATGACCAAGTATCTCTGGACCATGGCCGAATCGAACCGCATGATCGCGCGCTTCGCCGAAATGGCCCAGGTCGGCGGCAAGCTGACGCGAGATGCCGTCAAGCTGGTTGCCATGAGCGAGGATTCGCGCACGCGCCTGAAGGGCGTGCCGCAGGGCGCCAAGCGTGTGGCCTGGAGCGAACCGCTGCCCTTGGCCGAGATCAAGGCGGTGGGCAAGGTATTCGGCGCCTCGATCAACGATGTGCTGATGTCGTCGGTGGCCGGCGCCGTCGGCGCTTACCTGCGCGAGAAGGGCGATAGCGTGCCGGCGGATACCGAGCTGCGCGCCATGGTGCCGGTGAATTTGCGTAAATCCTCGCGCCGCGAAAAGCTCGGCAATGCCTTCGGCCTCGTGCCCCTGGTGCTGCCGGTCGGCATCGAAGACCCGCTGGCGCGCCTGGCGGAAGTGCATGCGCGCATGGATGAGTTGAAGGGCGGTTACCAGGCGCTGGTCGCGATGGCGGTGCTCGGTGTTCTGGGCGCGACGCCCAAGCAGGTGCAAAATGAAATCCAGAATTATTTCGCGCGCAAGGCCACGGCCGTGATGAGCAATGTGCCCGGCCCGCAGGCGCCGCTGTATCTCGCCGGCAGCCGGCTCGACCAGATCATGTTCTGGGTGCCGCAGTCGGGCGATATCGGCGTGGGGGTATCGATCTTGTCCTACAACGGCGGCGTACAGTTCGGCATCGTGGTCGATGCGGCGATTGCCGACGATCCTGAACAGATCATCGAACGTTTCGCCCCCGAATTCGACAAGCTGGTGTACCTGGCCTTGATGAGCGAGTGGCCGCCGGCATGAGCCGGCGCCGCGCTACTGCACGCCCACCAGTTCCACGTCGAAGATCAGATTGGAGTTGGGTGGGATGGAAGACGTGCCCTTGGTGCCGTAGCCCAGGGCCGAGGGAATGAACAGGCGCCGCTTGCCGCCGACCTTCATTCCTTGCAAACCCATTTCCCAGCCACGTATCACCTTGCCATCGCCGAGCATGAAAGTCATCGGCACACCCGAGTCGCGGCTTGAATCGAACTTCGTACCACGGCTGCCGTCGGGATTCTGCAGCCAGCCGGTGTATTGCACGTAGACCGTATTGCCCGGATAAGCCGAGGCACCCGTGCCGACCGCAAGCTCCCGGTATTCCACGCCGCCCGGCATCTTGACCGTGTCGAACGGGTTCGGCGCTGCAGTGGCTTGCGGCGCCGGTGCGGCCGGTTCTTCGGCACGCGCCGCAACGCCGGCCAGCAAGACCGCAAGCAGGGCCGGACCCAATGTTGCGCGAACGGGTTTCATCAAACCCCCAGCAATTCCACTTCGAAGATCAGATTGGAGTTGGGTGGGATGGAAGACGTGCCCTTGGT
>DASVYZ010000488.1:0-1810 GCA_036391935.1 Burkholderiaceae bacterium
CGACAGTGATATCGCATGGCCATTTCCCCCCCTCGATTTTGTCGCGCCTCAAGCCATTGCCGCTCAACTTGCGAAGACGCCCTCGTTCAGGCCGGCCCTCCGGGTTCTGATCGCAGGCAAACTTTTCTTTCGGCAAGTACGAACTTGTAGTAACCCGCGATTACCCGCAGTGCCGCCGCAAGGCGAACAATGGATGTCCCCTACCCTATTCCAAGGAGACATCCATGGCTGCGAAGCAAATACTGATGCTGGTTGGCGATTTTGGCGAAGACTATGAAATCATGGTGCCGTTCCAGGCATTGCTGGCGGTGGGGCACAGCGTGCACGCGGTCTGCCCCGACAAGAAGGCCGGCGAATTCGTCTCGACCGCCATCCACGATTTCGAAGGGCACCAGACCTATACGGAAAAGCCCGGCCATCGCTTCACCTTGACGCATAACTTCGCGGAAATCACCGCGTCGAACTATGACGCCCTGCTCTTGCCGGGCGGACGGGCGCCGGAATATCTGCGCTTGAATCCGGCGGTATTGGATGTGGTCAGGCATTTCGCCAAAAGCAGGAAGCCGATCGCGGCCATCTGCCATGGCGCGCAGATCCTGGCCGCGGCAAAGGCGCTGGAAGGCTTGCGCTGTTCCGCCTACCCGGCCTGCCGCCCGGAAGTGGAATTGGCCGGCGGGCACTATGCCGAGATCGCCGTTACCGAAGCGGTAACGGACGGCAACCTGGTCAGCGCACCCGCATGGCCCGCGCACCCGGCCTGGATCGCCCAATTCCTCGCCTTGCTGGGTACCAGAATTGTGCTATAAATATCGCTGAACCCACGGCTGGCGCCATCGTGGATGGCGCTCGCCGCGGACCCATTCCTGGATCAGCATGTGTGAAATCTTCGTCAAAGCCGACCCGGCGCTGTACGCCACGCGCGCCCGTTCGATCCGCCTGCACGGCGCCGTCACCTCGATCCGCCTGGAAAACCTGTATTGGGACGTGCTGCACGAAATCGCCACGCGCGACGGCATGAACACCAACCGCCTGATCACCAAGCTCTATGACGAACTGGTCGAATACCGCGGCACGATCGACAACTTCACATCCTTCCTGCGGGTATGCTGCCTGCGCTATCTTTCCCTGATCGCAGACGGCAGCATTTCCGGCGACAAGAGCTTGCCGCTTGCCGGCGTCTTTCCGATTGCCAAGGCGCCCGCAAGCCTATCGAGCAACGCCTGAAACCTGTTCCGGCATCGATTGCAGGCTGGCGAAATCCGTCGCGGCTACCTGTCAGCAAAGCAATTCAACAAACCCACTCCCCATTTGCGCGCAAAACTCGGCGCAAACCTGGCGCGCTTCCTGGCCGGCGGCGTGCACCATCATTTCCGCATTGGCGTGCATGCAGAGCGCGGTGACGATGGGCGGCGGCGTGGGCTGGATGGGCACCTCGACGAATTCGCCGCCTTCAAGGTATTCGGCGACGAACAGGCTGGGTATGGCGGCAATACCGTAGCCGTCGCGCACCAATTGCACGATGGCGGCAACCGAAGGCGAACAAGTCATGCGGGCATCGCTCAAGGGGACGCTGGCCTGGGCGGCGAGGTTTTCGACGATTTCCTCCAATACGCGCTGCGGCGCCGTGCCGCGGCCGAAGGTGAGGAAGGGAAATTCCAGCGCGCGGCGCACCAGGCCGTCCTTCTTCAAAGGCAGCAAGCCCTTTCGGGCGATCCAGCGCACCGGGAAGCTGGCCAGCGCGTCGGAAACAATGTCGTTGCCGTGCACGCCATCGACCATGATGACCATGTCGAGTTCGCGCGAACGCAGG
>DASVYZ010000489.1:0-4202 GCA_036391935.1 Burkholderiaceae bacterium
TGTTCTTCATCACCATCGGCATGCTGCTCAATCCCGCCCTGGTGGCACGCCACTGGTGGGTCGTGCTGTTGCTGCTGAGCGGACCGGTGCTGCTCAAGTTCGGCGTGATTGCGGGCTTGGCGCGCCTGTTCGGCGCCAATACCGGCGTGGCCTTGCGCACCGGCCTTGCGCTGGCCCAGGCCGGTGAATTCGGCTTCGTGCTGATCAACCAGATGGGCGATTTGCGGATGGCCGATCCGCTGATGATCCAGCTGGTGCTGGCGTCGATGGTGATCTCGATGCTGATCGCTCCCTTCGTCATTGCCAAATCCGACGCCATCGTCATGAAGTTCTCCGCCAACGAATGGATGCTGCAGTCGCTGGCCCTGACCCAGATCGCCACGCGCACGATGACGACGCAAAAGCACGTCATCATCGCCGGTTTCGGCCGCAGCGGGCAGCACCTGGCCAAGCTGCTCGAAGAAGAAGGCATCGCCTATCATGCGCTCGACCTCGATCCGGACCGCGTGCGCGAGGCGCAGGCCGCGGGGGCGAACGTGTCCTATGGCGATGCGGCCCGGCGCGAGAGTTTGAAGGCGGCCGG
This sequence comes from Burkholderiaceae bacterium, assembly GCA_036391935.1. Classification (GTDB taxonomy): domain Bacteria; phylum Pseudomonadota; class Gammaproteobacteria; order Burkholderiales; family Burkholderiaceae_D; genus PKWO01. The sequence continues at coordinate 584 of DASVYZ010000489.1, forward strand.
CATCGCGCGCGCCGCGGCCATGGTCATCACCTATGCCGATACGGCGGCGGCGATCAAGACGCTGCACTTCGCCCACGAAGTCGCACCGAAGCTGCCCGTGATCGTGCGCAGCTATGACGACATGGACCTCGACAAGCTGCGCGAAGCCGGCGCGTCGGAAGTGGTGCCGGAGGCGCTCGAAGGCAGCCTGATGCTGGCTTCGCATGCGTTGGTGCGCCTCGGCGTGCCGCTACGCCGCGTGGTGCACCGCGTGCAGGAAGCGCGCGACGAACGCTATGCCTCTTTGCGCGGCTATTTCCACGGCTTAGACGATATGCACGACGACGCGGAAAACATCCAGACCCGGCTGCATTCGGTGCCGCTCGACGAAGGCGCAAGGGCGGTCGGCAGGCCCTTGAGCGCGCTGAAGCTTGACGAGGTCGGCGCCGATGTGATGTCGATCCGGCGCGGCAAGCGCAACCTGGAGGTTGGCGCCGATACGGTATTGCAGGCCAACGATATCGTGGTCTTGCGCGGGCCGACCGAAGCGGTGGCTCGTGCCGAAGCGAGACTGCTCTAGACAGTAGGCAAGATATTGAACGAAGTAAAGTGCTCAACACCCTCGTACGGCAGTACAATGACTTGCTTGACCTGGGCCGCAGGCGGGCCGCGCCTGGCCCATTCGACCATGGTGGCAATGCGTTCCTGGCTGCCGGCGATGCAGGCTTCGACCGAGCCGTCGCTGCGGTTGCGCACCCAGCCCAGCAAACCAAGCTGGGTCGCCTTGTCGGCAAAGGCGGCGCGGTAGCCGACGCCCTGCACCCTGCCTGAAACTTGCAATAGCGTGCTCATTGCTTTTCCTCGAAATCCTCCAGCGGCAATGCGCCGATGAGCCAGCCGGTCTTCTTGCCGGACAAGGTCAAGCCCATTTGACTGCGGACAAAGGGCAGGCGGCAAGCCAAGCCTAGACCGAGATCGCGCAAGCCGCTGCCAAAACGGCCATGCGATTGGAATAGCGGAGTCAGCCAACGGCTCGCAGTTTGATAATAGCGCAAATGCGCCTTGCGCTTGCGCGAATACTGCGCCAGTGCCGCAGGCAAATCCGTCGCCTGCCGCACGCATTGCGCCAGCGTCCAGGCATCGATCAAGGCGAGGTTGGCGCCCTGCCCCAGTTGCGGGCTGGTGGCGTGGGCGCAATCGCCCAGGCAGACGGCGCGCCCATCGTGCCAGTACGGCATGATGACGTCGGCGTAGCTGGCGTAAGCGAGTTGCGCCGGCGATTCGATGTGGGACAGCAAGCCTTCGATGGGGGCAAGTTCCAGAACGGTGCGCTTCCACTCGGCCAGGCTCTGCGCGCGCCAGGCGGGAAGGGCCGCGCCGTGCAGGCTCCAGAAGATCGATAGCAAGCGTTGGCTTTGGCCCCAGGCGCGGCCGGTCGGCATGACGCCCAGCATCTGGCTGGCGTCCCGATACCACTGGCGCAGCGTGCCGTCGATCGTACCGTCGTCAGGAACCACAGTCCATAACGCACCCCAGGGGTAGGGCTTGGCGAGCACCGGGATGCTCAACTGGTTGCGCAGGCGCGAATGCGTGCCGTCCGCAATGATGATGCCGTCGAACTCACCCAGCATCGCTTCGCCGTGGAATAGCGAGACGTGCCGTTCCGTTTGTATGAGGCGGTCGATTTCGACGCCGCAATGGATGTCGGCATCGGTCCGGCGCAGGGCTTGCCATAGCGCGGAAAACAGCGTGCCGCGGTGCAGGCCGAGGCCGAAGGCGCTTTCATCGTAGTCGCGGTAGCGCATGTCGAGCACGGTGCGCCCGCCGGCGCTGTTGCCTGGGATCGTACCGTGCAAACGTTCTATGCGCGCACCGTGCTCCAGGATCACGTCGAGCAAGCCGAGTTGCTTGAGCACGTGCATGCCTGTCGGCTGCAGCAGGATGCCGGCGCCGATTGCGCCGGGTTCAGGCACGCGTTCAAACAGCGTGACGCAATGCCCGGCGCGCGCCAGCAGCAAAGCGCTGGCGGCGCCGGCTGTGCCGCCGCCGACGATGGCGACACGGTGCCTGGCCGCGCTCACGCTTTCAATAGCGGGGCGAGATATTTGCCGGTGATGCTCTTGGCGTTCCTGGCCACCTGCTCGGGCGTGCCGGTGGCGATGATCTGGCCGCCGCCGGCGCCGCCCTCGGGGCCGAGGTCGACGATCCAGTCGGCAGTCTTGATCACGTCGAGATTGTGCTCGATGATGACGACCGTATTGCCCTGGTCGCGCAGGCGATGGATCACTTTCAAGAGCAGATCGATGTCGTGGAAGTGCAGGCCGGTGGTCGGTTCATCGAGGATGTAGAGTGTGCGGCCCGTGTCGCGCTTGGACAATTCCAGGGACAGCTTCACGCGCTGCGCCTCGCCGCCCGAAAGCGTGGTCGCGCTCTGGCCGAGGCGGATATAGCCCAGGCCCACATCGAGCAGGGTTTGCAGCTTGCGCGCGATGATGGGTACGGCGCTGAAGAATTCGTGCGCCTCTTCCACCGTCATCTCCAGCACTTCGGTAATGTTCTTGCCCTTGTATTGCACTTCCAGCGTTTCGCGGTTGTAGCGCTTGCCGTGGCATACGTCGCAGGGTACGTAGACGTCGGGCAGAAAGTGCATTTCCACCTTCAACACGCCGTCGCCCTGGCAGGCTTCGCAGCGGCCGCCCTTGACGTTGAACGAGAAGCGCCCCGCGGCATAGCCGCGTTCCTTGGCCGAGGGCACTTCGGCGAACAGATCGCGGATAGGCGTGAACAAGCCGGTGTAGGTTGCCGGGTTCGAGCGCGGCGTGCGGCCGATCGGCGCCTGGTCGACCGAGATCACCTTGTCGAAGAATTCCAGGCCGCTCAACGACTCATGCGGCGCCGGTTCGGTTTGCGAACCATACAGGTGGCGCGCCGCCGCGTGGTAGAGCGTGTCGTTGACCAGCGTCGATTTTCCCGAGCCCGAAACGCCCGTGACGCAAGTGAGCAAGCCCACGGGCAACTCGAGCTTGACGTTCTTCAGGTTGTTGCCCGTGGCGCCGTTGATGACGAACTTGCGCGCGGCATCGACAGGCGTGCGCTTCTTCGGCACATTGATCTTGAAGGTGCCGTTCAAGTACTTGGCCGTCAGCGATTTGCGGCTCTTCAGAATGTCGGCCAGCGTGCCCTGGGCGATCACCTCGCCGCCGTGCACGCCGGCGCCTATGCCCATATCGACCACGAAGTCGGCACTGCGGATCGCATCTTCATCGTGCTCGACCACGAGCACGCTGTTGCCGATGTCGCGCAAATGCTTGAGCGTGGAAATCAGGCGATCGTTGTCGCGCTGGTGCAAGCCGATCGAAGGTTCGTCGAGCACATACATCACGCCGGTCAAGCCGGAGCCGATCTGCGAGGCGAGGCGGATGCGTTGGGCTTCGCCGCCCGAGAGCGTATCGGCGCTGCGATCCAGCGAAAGATAGTCCAGGCCGACATTGTTCAGGAACTTCAGGCGCGAGACGATTTCCTTGACGATGCGGTCGGCAATTTCGCGTTTGGCGCCGGTCAGCTTCAGCACTTCGAAGAAGCGCAGCGTTTCGCGCAGCGGCGTGGCTGCCACTTCATAGATGGCGCGCTCCTGGCTGCC
>DASVYZ010000490.1:0-1568 GCA_036391935.1 Burkholderiaceae bacterium
AAGCCGTGGCACATGGCGAGGGTCCGTCGCGCATCCTCGTCACGCTCGGTTGTGCCGGCTGGAGTCCGGGGCAGCTTGAACGCGAAATCGCCAACAATGGCTGGCTTACCGTGCGCGCCGATCCGAACATCGTGTTCGATCTGCCGATCGAGCAGCGGTTCGATGCGGCCATGCGCCTGTTGGGCATCGACCCCATGATGCTGTCGGGCACGGCGGGACATGCCTGAGACCTTGCTGGGCTTCGACTTCGGCTTGAAACGAATCGGCGTGGCACTGGGAAACAGCGTCACGCGCCAGGCTAATCCACTCACGGTAATCAGCGAGCCGACCAACGACGGCAAGTTCGCCGCGATCGCCGCCCTGATCCGGGAATGGCAGCCCGAACGTTGCGTGGTCGGCCTGCCGCTGCACCCCGACGGTGCGGAGCACGAGATGACACTGCGCTGCCGCCGCTTTGCCAATCAATTGAAGGGCCGCTATGGCGTCGAAGTGGAATTGGTCGACGAACGCTATTCCTCGGCCGTGGTTGCGCAAAAGCGCGGCGAAGTGATCGACGCCCAGGCTGCTGCTATCATCCTGCAACAATATTTCGATCAGACATGACCCGCCTGTTTCGGGGTGGGGCCCACCGATGATTTTGCGACTGATTAGAGTGATCCTGCATCTGATCACAGCGCTCTGGACTTGCGCCGTGGTTTTCCCCCTCACCGATGCAAAAGGCCGCGCCTGGCGCAAGCGCCACTGGTCGGGGCAATTGCTGGCCATGTGCCGCGTCAAGCTGACCATAGACCGGCGCGGCGCGCAAAGTACCGAAGCGCATGCGCTTTCCATCTGCAATCACATTTCCTGGCTCGATATCTTCGTCATCAATTCCATGCTGGCCACGGGCTTCGTCGCCAAGTCCGATATTCGCGACTGGCCCCTGATCGGCTGGCTGTGCTCGGTGACGGATACGATATTCATCGCGCGCGGGCGCATGCGCGACGTGCGGCGCATTTTTGAAAACCTGGTGGAAGGCTTGAAGCGCGGCGAGCATATTGCCTTCTTCCCCGAAGGCACGACGGCGAGCCAGGGAACGATCCTGCCTTTCCATGCCAACCTGTTCGAAGCAGCCATCGATGCCGGCGTGCCGGTGCAACCCTATGCGCTGCGCTATCGCGATGCCAAGGGCAATTACCACCCCGGCGTCGATTTCGTCGGCGACATGAGTTTTGTCGAAAGCATGCTGACGATTTTGCGCGGCGAACCCATCCATGCCGAACTGATCGTGCTGCCCTTGATCGAGAGCGCGGGCTCCCACCGGCGCGAATTGGCGCAGGCGGCGCACGATGCCGTGGCGGCGGCCTTGGGTTTGAATCCGGCCAAATAGGAGCAGCGACTACGCTGCTTGCTTTCCCGGTTTTTGCGCTTGCGGGCAATCGACCTGGATCAAGTGGTGATCTTCCAGCCGCACCGCGCTTAGTTTTCCGCCCCAGACGCAGCCCGTATCGAGCCCGATCAGATTGTCACGCAGGGTCAAGCCCAGCGTGGACCAATGGCCGAATACCACCGGGGTGTCGGCGCTCTTG
>DASVYZ010000491.1:0-8072 GCA_036391935.1 Burkholderiaceae bacterium
TATGCCGGTTGAGGACACGGCAGTGACAGGGGCGGTATTGCTGCCCATCGTGACGATCACGGTGTCGCCTTCGACGGTCTGCGCGTAATTCATCGCACGATTCAGGTTGAACACCACGCGCGTACGCTCGCCCCACTGAACGACGCTGGCGCTGCGCACGTCGCCCACACCGATCTCCTGGGTCGTTTTGCCCGTGTCGTTGGCGGTGCCTTCGAAATCGAACCAGATGCGCGCCGGATTCTCCGCCTTGAAATCGATCGGCGCCTTGGCCGGCGCGGTCTTCAGCTTGATCTTGGCAATGACGTTCTGGCCTTGCTGATTCACCGTTACGGACTGGACCGCATTCTGCTGCGCCGACGCCGTGCCGCAAAAGGCAAAAGCCAGGAACAATACACAAAGATGCCAGAGTTTTTGCAAGGCGACAGCCCGGCCCGGGGATTTTTTGATTGTCACGATCATTTCCTGTTCTCCTGCAACTCTAGTGTAGTCTTGCGCTCAACCCACTCGTCGCTCGCGTCGACGACGCGCTCGGTGAGGGATATCTGGTCTTCGGTAATTGCGGTGATCCGGCCGTCGTTCTGCCCCATGTAGTCGCCGACCTTCACGTCGTAGACGGTCTTGTCGACCTGAACCACGGCGTGCTGGCCGCCATGCTTGTCCTTGATCACGCCGACCATGACGATCGAGTCGAGCGGGAAGGACTCGAGCGGTTCGTGCCGACGGTCGGGGTCAGGCGCCAAAGGGCTGCGCGACTTCGCCATTGCCTTGGCGAGCGCATCGGTCAACTTGGCCTGATTGAAGGGATCCGTTCCCCCGGTCTGGGAGTACGTATACGGAATAAACTTCTTCGGCTCGGCCAATTTCGGAATATTGACCTTGGTTTCCTTCTTGACCTGAGCCATCCATTGCCTGATCTCATCCTGCCCGCCGCCGCATCCGGCCAAGGCGAGAAGCGCCAGCAATGAAGCAAGGTAGCGAACGATACGATAGCGATTCATTTCTTCTTACCTCCCTTGCCCTTCTGCGTCTGCACTTCATCCGGGTCCAGGTAACGGAAGGTCTTCGCGACCGTGTCGAGCGTCAGATTGCCGTCCTTGTTCGACGACACCGACAGGTTGTTCAGCGTCACGATACGCGCCAGGTTGGCAATATCGCTGGAAAACATGGCGATGTCATGATAGCTGCCCACTACCTTGATCGCAATGGGCTGCTCGGCGTAATAGTCCTTCACCACGGGGGTTTCCGGCTTGAACAACTCGAAATTCAGATTATGTCCGGTACCGGCGTGCGTGATGTCGTCCAGCAAGCGATCCATCTCGGACTTGTTCGGCAAGGCCTTTTCCAGGGTCCGGACGTACTCCTCAACCTGGGCCTTTTGCTGTTTCAAGGCCTCGAGGCTGTTGGCTTGCGCCACCTTGGACTTATATTCGTCGCGCAGCTTCACTTCGGCCTGCTGCCCGGCATCGAGCTGGTCGAGCTGGTCGCTGTAAAAGACGAACCATCCCACTGCCAGAATCGCCACGAAAACACCGATGGCGCACAGCAGCCGCGGCAGCAAGGGCCATTGCCCAGGATGCCTGCCGTTCAGGCCGCGAAATTGCGACGCTACCGTCGCCGCGATTTGATTCATATCTGCCATAGCGCGTCTCACGATCTACGGTTTCTTGGGTGCGCTGGCTGCAGGTGCGCTGGCTGCAGGTGCGCTTGCAGAAGGGGCACCGCCCGCCGGAGCGCCGGCCACTGGACGAGAGGCTGCCGAGGCAGGCGCATTCTTGTCGACCGATTGCGCATCCCTCGGCCGCTTGATCGCCACGTTCATGGCGAAATCGAACACCCGTTTCGCTTCGCGCCCCTGGCCCAACGTGCTGGCCTTGATTTCGACCAGCTCGGGCTTTTCCATCCAGGCCGAATTGGTTTCGCTCAGGTTGCGCAGCAAGTCCGAGACGCGTTCATTCGACTGTGCGGTCCCGACCAGCACCACCTTCTGGCCCTCCTGTTTGAACGACTTCAGGAAGACGCCTTCCGGCACCTGTTTCACCAATTCGTCGAACAGGTAGACCGGCTGGTTGCGGTCGCTCTGCAAGTCTTCCACGGCTTGCTGGCGCGCTTTCAGGGCGGCGATTTCGTCTTTCAGGGTGGCGATCTCGGCGATCTGCTCATCGAGATGCTTGATCTCGGTCTTGATCAGGTTGTTGCGATCGTCCTGGTCGGCGATCAGATGCCCGATGTAGCCCCAGATCAGGAAGGCGATGACGCCGGCAAACACGGCGGCAACCGCAAGCAGGCGAAAGAACGCGGTCTTGTTCTGCTTGCGTTTGGCTTCCCGGTGGGGAAGTAGGTTAATTCTGATCATCAGTCGAATCTCCGCATGGCCAGGCCGCATGCGACGAGGAAAGCCGGCGCCTCCTGACGCAGTTGCTTCTCACGCACGCTCGACGCCAGTTGCATACCCTTGAACGGGCTGATCACCGAAGCCGAAATCTTGGTGCGGTCGGCAACGATTTCAACCAGGCCCGGAATGATGGCGCAGCCGCCGGCGAGAAAAATCTGGTCGATGCGCGTGTAGGGCGTCGACGTGAAGAAGAATTGGATTGCGCGCGTCACTTCCAGTGCCACGTTTTCCAGAAAGGGTTCGAGCAGTTCGCGCTCATAACCCTCAGGCAGTTCGCCGGCGCGCTTTTTCGCTTCGGCCTCCTCGTGCGACAAGCCGTAGGCGCGGACGATATCCTGCGTCAGTTGATTGCCGCCGAAGGGCTGCTCGCGTTCATAGATAGTCTGTCCATCCATCAGGACCGACACGTGGGTCACCTGGGCGCCGATCTGGAACAGGCCGACGATCTGGCCCTGCCCCCCCTTGGGCAATTGCGCGATGATGCGGTCGATCGCGGCGCGCGCCGCATACGACTCGATGTCCATCACCAGGGGAGTCAATCCAGCGGCTTCGGCGACAGCCACGCGATCTTCCACCTTTTCCTTGCGCGTCGCAGCCAGCAGTACCTCGACGTCATCCGGCGAATTCGGCAGCGGCCCGACCACGTCGAAATCCAGGCTCACTTCATCGAGCGCGAATGGGATATATTGGCTGGCCTCGGCTTCCACCTGAAGCTCGAGTTCGTCTTCCGACATCCCGCCCGGGAGGATGATCTTCTTCGTGATCACCGAAGCCGGCGGCATGCCCAGGGCTACGTGCTTGGCCTTGGTGCCGCTCTTCTTCCAGACGCGGCGCACCGCTTCCGATACCTGCTCGATATTTTCGATATTGCCGTCCACGACGGCTCCACGGGGCAACGGTTCCGACGCAAAGCGCTCGAGACTGATCTCGCCCTTGCCGACTTCGACCAATTCGACCAGCTTGACGCCGGACGTACTGATATCGAGCCCAATCAGCGGCGGATTCTTGTTGCCTAATAATGATCCGAGATCAAAAGCCAAGGGCAGCTCCCCCTAAAAACACGATTTTCCCTGTGAACTCAGCCTCAAAAGACCAGTCCAATGGGTGGAAAAATGCTTTCAGACAAAAAATTTCGTTTAAAAACCAATGTTTAGGCGACATTTATCAATGATTACATTAAATCGTAGCAATAAGCTTCCCGAAGTGTAAAGCAATTTCCGCATAGTAATTTGCAATTCCGTTGCCAAAACCCCACTTTTTCGTGGTCGAAAGCGAAATCTCTTGGCATAAGCCAACGTTTTGCGCTAGGGCTGCCGCTCCCGAATCCCACCCGGCCACGGCCAGGGCGTCTTAACTATTGAATAAATGCGGCGGCAGCTATAATCTCGCGGACATTCTTTTTCTGCCTTCCGCATGCGCGCCGATACTCCCAAGTCTTCCCAATCCGAGCAGTCCCCTGCCGCCCGTCGCTTCAGCCTGCCGGTGCGCGTCGCACTCTGGATAGTCGGCGGCATCGCCAGCCTGGCCATCATCGGCGCCCTGCTGCTCGGCTTCACGCTGGCATTGGCCTACCCCAATTTGCCGCCGCTCGATTCGCTGACCGATTACCGCCCCAAGATCCCGCTGCGGGTCTATTCGGCCGATAACGTCCTGATCGGCGAATTCGGCGAAGAGCGGCGCAACCTGGTGCGCATCAAGGACGTGCCCGACGTGATGAAGAAAGCCGTGCTGGCAATCGAAGACGACCGCTTCTACGAACATGGCGGCGTCGACTACCAGGGCGTGCTGCGCGCCGTGTTGCACAATGCTTCGGGTGGCGCCAAGCAGGGTGCATCCACCATCACCCAACAAGTCGCGCGCAATTTCTTCCTCTCGAGCGAGCAAACGCTCAAGCGCAAGATTTATGAAATGCTGCTGGCATGGAAGATCGAGCAAAACCTGAGCAAGGACCAGATTCTCGAGGTTTACATGAACCAGATCTACCTCGGCCAGCGCGCATACGGATTCTCGTCGGCCGCGCAGATTTATTTCGGCAAACCGCTGTCCGACATCACGACGGCCGAAGCAGCCATGCTGGCCGGCTTGCCCAAGGCGCCTTCGGCCTACAACCCCGTGGTCAACCCAAAGCGCGCGCGCACGCGCCAGCTCTATATCCTTGAGCGCATGCACGATCTGCACTACATCACCGACGCGCAATACAAGGCCGCGCAGGAAGAAAAGATCCACGTCAAAACCGACAGCAGCGAATTCGGCATGCACGCCGAATATGTGGCCGAACTGGCGCGCCAGTTGGTGTACGACCAATTCAAGGAAGACACTTACACGCGCGGCATCAGCGTCTTCACCACCATCACCAAGGCCGACCAGGATGCGGCCTACCTGTCGCTGCGCCGCGGCGTTCTCGATTACGAGAAGAAGCACGGCTATCGCGGCCCGGAAGGCTACATGGAAATCCCGGCCAAGAAGGACGACGCCGACGATGCCATCGAAACCGAGCTGGCAGACCATCCCGATTCGGACGACATCGTCGCCGCCGTCGTATTGGACGCCACCCCCAAGAACGTGCACGCGGCACTGGGCAACGGCGAGGAAATCGACATCAGCGGCCCGGGCCTGACGTTTGCCGCCGGCAGCCTGTCGGAAAAGGTCCAACCGAACAAGCGCATTGCACGCGGCGCCATCATCCGCGTCATGCTTGACGACGGCAAATGGGCCATCACGCAACTACCCGAGGTGCAATCCGCCTTCGTCGCCGCCAGCAGCGACGATGGTGCCGTGCGTGCCCTGGTCGGCGGTTTCGACTTCAACTTGAACAAGTTCAACCACGTCACGCAAGCCTGGCGCCAGCCCGGTTCCGGCTTCAAGCCCTTCATCTATTCGGCCTCGCTGGAAAAGGGATTGTCGCCGGCCACCATCATCAACGACGCGCCGATCAGCTTCGATGCCGGCCAGACCGGCGGCCAGCCTTGGGAACCGAAAAACTATGACGGCAAGTATGAAGGCCCGATGACGATGCGGCGCGGCTTGACCAAGTCGAAGAACATGATCTCGATCCGCATCCTGGACAAGATCGGCGCCAAATACGGCCAGGAATACGCCATGCGCTTCGGTTTCGATCCGGAGAAGAACCCGCCCTTCCTGACGCTTGCGCTCGGTGCCGGTGCCGTGACACCGTGGCAGATGGTGGGCGCGTATTCCGTGTTCGCCAACGGCGGCTACAAGATCAATCCCTACATCATCAGCAAGGTCACCGATGCCGACGGCAAGATATTGTCGCAAGCCGCGCCCGACCACGCCGGCGACCAGGCCAACCGCATCATCGACGAGCGCAATGCCTTCATCATGGACAGCATGTTGAAAGACGTGGTGCGCTACGGCACCGCGACGCGGGCCCTCGCCTTGAAGCGCACCGACATCGCCGGCAAGACCGGCACCACCAACGACTCCTTCGACGCCTGGTTCTCCGGCTACCAGCCGCACCTGGTCGGCATCGCCTGGGTCGGCTTCGACCAGCCGCACAACCTCGGCAACAAGGAAACCGGCGGCGGCCTGGCCTTGCCGATCTGGCTCGGCTACATGCAAACCGCCTTGAAAGACGTCCCCATGGTCGAGCGACAAGTCCCGGCCGGCATCATCCAGGCCGGCGGCGACTACTATTACGCGGAAAATCCGCCGGGCAGCGGCGTCGAAAGCCTGGGTTTGGGCGACAAGGTGCCGGAAGACGAGAAGACGAAAGACGCGGTGAAGAACGAACTCTTTTAAGCCATCTCAGCAGGGCTGTGCCGGGCGTCGCTTCGCTCCGCGCCAAGCTGCCAAGCTCAAGCAGGCGCGAGCTTGAGCGGTTGCCCGGCCTGGGCGGTCGCCATCTCCGACAACGCAGCAAACAACTCCGAACCGTCGCGCGTATTGCGCCATTGATCATTCTCACGCCGATAGTGGAAACCGCCGGCCTTCGCGGCCACCCACATCTCCTGCATCGCCGCCTGGCTATTGACGATGATATGCGTGCCGCCATCGACGAACTCGATGTCGAGCACGTTGCCGCTGCGGCTGCATTCGATGTCGAGATCGCTATCCTCGATGGCTTGCTCCAGTCCGGCTTCGATGGCATCGAGCGTGGCTTCGGCCAGCTCAAGGAATTCCGATTCGCTCATGCTACACTCCAATCAATCGACCCAAGCGGGTCAGCCTCCATTGTAAAGCCATCATGAAACTCACCGCCTCCGCCATTCGTGCCGCAGTTGTGCTGGCCGGCCTCAGTTCCTGCGGACAACGCGGACCACTCTATCTGCCGCCGCCCGATGTGCCGCCACACTCTTCGGCACCGGCACAACCGGCTCAGCCGCAAACCACGCCGACCACCCCCAAGCAAGACGACGGCAAGAAAACCACCCAGAATTAGCCGTCCTTGAAGACAATGGGCGCGGCCAGTTCAGGATGTAAACCGCGGCAATCGGCATAGGCTTTTCGGATTCGCGCCAAATCGGTTTCCACGTCGCCGGTCAAGCGCATATGCTCGACGAAGCCGATTTCCTTGTGCCCGTAATCGATAAAAGCCAGCGCCACCGGCACCTCGGCCGTGAGCGCAATATGATAGAAGCCGCTGCGCCAGTAAGGCTTGTAGGAACGCGTGCCTTCCGGCGCCAACGCCAGCCAAAACGACTCCGCGGCATGCATGCGTTGCGCAAGCCGCTCGATTGCCCCCGTGGAAGACGTGCGCACAACCGGTTCGCCGCCCAAGCGCCGCATCAATGGGCCGAACCAAAAGCCGAAGAACGGCCCGGAAAACAGTGCTTCCTTACCGAGCCAGCGTATTTGCATGCCGACCGCAATCCTGGCCAACATGCCGACCACGAAGTCCCAATTGGATGTGTGGGGATACACCACGAAAACGCCGTGAGGGCCAGGCAACGGGGCGAAATGGACGTGCCAGCCGAAAACGCCTAGCAGTCGCACCGCAAGGCGCTGGGAAAGGCGCGGCATAGCGGAAGGAATCAGGGGATGGCTGCGAGTCATAAGCAGCCGCCATTATGCCTGACTTATCTGGCTGAGTTAACCGGTGGCAACGGCTTTCGCCTGACGGCCTTTGGCGAAACGCCGCACCACGCGCGCCGCCAACAGCACCGCTACGATGCTGCCAAGCAGAATCGGCTGGGCAAAATCGTGCTTGCCCGCCTTCATCCACCAGAAATGCAGGATACCAAGCCCGGCGACCGGGTAAACCAGCCGGTGCAGCCATTGCCAGCGTCTGCCGCCGAGACGGCGCACCATGCCATTGGTGCTCGTGACGGCGAGCGGAATCAAGAGCGCGAACGCAATAAAGCCGACCGTGATGAAGGGCCGCTTGATCACGTCGCGCCACATCTCGTCGAGATCGAAGAAATGATCGAACCAGAAGAAGGCAGTGAAGTGCAGCAACGCGTAAAAGAAGGCGTACAGCCCGATCATGCGGCGCAGCTTGATCAGCCAACTCCAGTTGCCCAAGCGGCGCAGCGGCGTCACTGCCAGCGTCAGACAAAGAAAATACAAGGTCCAGTCGCCGGTGTTACGTGTGATGAATTCGACCGGGTTGGCACCGAGCCTATCGAGCGCCGCAAACGCGATCAGGCGCGCAAGCGGCAACAAGGCCGCCACGAACAAGGCAATCTTGAGCGCCGTGATTTGCCGCGCCGAGGGGTTG
>DASVYZ010000492.1:0-3037 GCA_036391935.1 Burkholderiaceae bacterium
GAATGGAGGATCTGGGCAACGGCAATTCCGCATTGTTCGATCTCGAAGCCGGACTCAATATCGGCAACGGCCAATCGAGCAACCAGGGCCAGCTCTTCGGCAACCAGGCCTGGGTGGGCTTGCGCAATAACTCCCTGGGCGAGCTCGACCTCGGCCGCCAATACGGGCTGGCCTACCAGGTATTGGGCACCTATGCGCCGCTGGGCCGCGGCAACTATACCGAACAGGGCGCCGCACCGGAAGTGGGCTGGCAATCCGGCCTGTATGGCGCGCGCTTCGACAACACCATCGAATACAGCAACAACTTCGGACCGCTGAAGGGACAACTGCAGTACTCAAGCGGCGGCGTCGCCGGCGCCACCAGCGTCGGATCGACCACGGCTGCCGCCTTGACCTACGCCCAGGGGCCGCTTTCGATCGGCGGCGTGTATCAACAATCGAAGGATGCCAATTCCAATCTGCTCAAGCTCTGGGGCGCCGGCGGTTCGTACGGCATCGGCCCGGTGACGGCTTTCCTGTCGTATTTCGATGCGAAACGTGACCCCGGCTTCGCCGCCGCGGCCAACCTGTCCGGCGGCCCGCTGGCCAATACGGTCCTGATCCCGAATACGAATTCGCTGCTGCAGCGCGACGACCAGGTATGGACTACCGGCGCCGTATGGCAAGCCACGCCGAACTCGTCCTATACGTTGGGCTTCATGCATGACGGCGTGAAGGACGGCAATGACCTGGGCAACAACGGCCGCGTCAACACCGTCTATGCGGTGGCCGACTACAGCCTGTCCAAGCGTACCGACCTGTATGCCGAAATCGACCACACCAAGCTTGGCGGTTCGGAAAGCACCGCCGGCGACGTGCTTTCGATCCCGGGCGCCGACCAGCGCACCGGCATCGCCGCCGGCATGCGCGTCAGGTTCTAAGTCGTTCCCCCGATGGCCGTCGCGCACTCTCCGGAAGTTCCCCGGCATTCCTGCGCGGCGGCCTTTTTTAGATTTTCAGTTCGATCAAGGCCGCAGCACGTCGATCTGACCGCTTGAATTTACCGCAACCAATGCAACCTGGGCGCACCAGTCCACAAGCATGATGCCGAAGGCGGCATGCAGTTTGGTGAAGGCATCGGTCAACTTGGTGCTGTCGGCCATATATCCCAGCGTGGCACCGAGCGTCGCGATGCCATGCTCGTCCGCATGGCCGTACAGGCTGACATTCCCCTCCAGCTTGAGGCTAAAGCCGTTTCGGACCTTGCCCGACACCTTTTGCGAGGAGTAGATCAGCGGCGCGCGTCCGGCCGGCAAGCCGAGCACCCTTTCCAATTCCGCGACCGCGGATGCGCCGGCGATCACCGGCGCGCGCGCTATCCTGCGAACATAGATTTGGCGCCAGCCCGCATCGGTACGGTTTGCCCGCTCAAAGCCGCTGTATTCGGCCAGCATGTGGCGGATGCCGTCCAGCCTGTCGCCGGCAAAGAATTCGATCTGGCTCCACATGTCTTCTTCGATGAACATGTCGGCCCCGCTCGGCTCTTCCATTGGCGCTTCGAGCGGCGGCAAGTCGTTCGAGATGGTGGGCAGGCTGTACTGGATGGTTTGCGGGCTGGCTTGATCGGCGGGCATGGAAGTCTCACTGGATTGGGCGCGGCATTGTAGCAGGACGAGCCGTTCCCATCATTTCCGTTCCGGGCGGCTGTTCAGCCATTGCTCGTAGCCGATGCGTGGCGCATCGAATCGGTCCGTCGTGCGGCAATACACAGAAGGCGAGCCGAGCCGGCCCAACGGGGCGAAGTTGTTGATATGCAGGCGCGGCCCGACGAGCTGGTCCGCAACGTGAAACATCACGACCCGGCCGATGACGAGCGTATTGGCGCCGAGCGCCAGCGTATCGTGCAGCTTGCATTCGAGGCTGACCTGGGCGCTCGCCACGCGCGGCACCTTCACCAGGACCGAGGGTGCGGCTTCAAGGCCGGCGGCGTCGAGTTCGCTCTGGTCCGGCGGAAAATCGGCAGCGGAAATATTCATCGCCTCGAACAAGTCTTCCGTGACGAGATTGATGACGAACTCGCCGTTCGCCCGAATATTGACCAAGGTATCCTTGGGCTCCCCGGCATCGT
Organism: Burkholderiaceae bacterium; assembly: GCA_036391935.1. Classification (GTDB taxonomy): domain Bacteria; phylum Pseudomonadota; class Gammaproteobacteria; order Burkholderiales; family Burkholderiaceae_D; genus PKWO01. Next base: position 2,108 of record DASVYZ010000492.1, read on the forward strand.
TGGGGCCGATGCTGACCACGATATAGATCGGTTCCGAGCCGACGGCATTGAAGAAACTGAAGGGCGCGAGATTGACCGTGCCTGCGGCGTTTTGCGTCGTGATCCAGGCGATCGGGCGGGGCACGACGAGATTGGTCAAGAGCTTGTAATTGTTGGCGGCGGATTGCCGGGCAGGATCGATTTGCATATAGGCGGCTTTCAGGGCGGACTGCACAAGTGCACGGAACTTGATCCATTGTAGCTATGTTCATACGACGCAGCAGGCACGCGGCATGCGAATGCGGCACAATAGCGCGCAAGATAGGTGGCGGCATTGTGCCGCTGCCGTCGATCGCGGAGGCCACATGCCCACCTTGCTTACCGAGAAAAAAGTTTTTCGCCTGCCCAGTTTCACCACCGTAGGCGGGCGCACCCTGCGCGAAGTCAAACTGGGCTATGAAACCTTCGGCCAGCTCAATGCCGCCGGCGACAATGCCATCCTGGTGTGCCACTACTTCTCCGGCAGTTCGCACTGCGCTGGAAAGTACCGCGAAGACGATGCGGCGCCGGGATACTGGGACGCCATCATCGGACCGGGCAAACCGATAGACACGGACCGCTTTTTCGTTGTCAGCGCCGATACCCTGTCCAACCTCGGCGCGAAAGACCCGATGGTGATCACGACCGGCCCGGCCTCGATCGATCCCGATAGCGGCAAGCCCTATGGCTCGACATTTCCGCTGTTGACGATACGCGACTTCGTCCGCACCCAAAAAGCCTTGCTCGACGAACTCGGCGTCAAGCGGCTGCATTGCGTTGCCGGCCCTTCCATGGGCGCCATGCAGACCATGGAGTGGGGCGCGCAATATCCGGACATGGTGCAAAGGCTGCTGCCCGTGATCGGCCCCGGCTTGCGCGCCGAACCCTTCCTCATCGCACAGATCGATACCT
>DASVYZ010000493.1:0-3559 GCA_036391935.1 Burkholderiaceae bacterium
TTTGTGCTGGCAGGCGGCCCGGGCCAGGCCGGCAGCGACATCCTGGCCCTGCTCGAATCGGGCATGCGCAAGCTGCGCACCACGCGCGACATCGTCTTCATCGACCAGCGCGGCACCGGCCTCTCGGGAAAACTCGATTGCGACGACACGGGCACAATCGACGATCTCGACGAAAACGGCCAGCTGCAACTCATCGCCAAATGCATGCAATCGCTGAACAAGCCTTTTGCACAGTACAACACAGAGAATTCGGCGCGCGATCTGGAACAAATACGCAGTGCGCTCGGCTATGGCCGCATCAATCTCTGGGGCGGCTCCTACGGCACCCGCCTGGCGCAAGCTTATGCGCGGCTGTTTCCCGCATCGGCCCGCGCACTGATTCTCGACGGCGTGGCAGCGCCGGACCAGATCATTTTCGTCTGGGGCAAGGATGCGCAAGCCTCGCTCGACGCCACCTTCAGGCAATGCGACAACGACCCAGGCTGCCACGCAGCCTATCCCAACCCCGCGCAGCAATTCAACGGCCTGCTCTCGCGCGTCAACAATGGCGACATCAAGCTCGACTTTTACCATCCGCGCACGGCCGCCCGCACCCAGATGCAATTGCGCCCCGAGCGCTTCCTGCAAGCCGTGCGCACGGTGCTTTATTCGGCCGATGCCGCCAACCGCCTGCCGTTTTTGATCGACAGCGCCGACAAAGGCAACTGGAACCCCTTCGTGGCGCAGATGTACAGCACCTCCGATTTCTCTCTCGAAGGCCCGGCCGTCGGCCTGATGCTGTCCGTCACCTGCGCCGAAGACATTCCACGCATCACGCCCGCCATCGTGGCCGAGGAAGAGCGCAATTCCTTCCTCGCCGGGCGCGAAGTGAAGTTCCTCACGCGCGTCTGCCAAACCTTGGGCATTCCGGCGATTCCCTACCGGGAAGCCGACACCATCGATGCGCCCGTGCTGCTGCTCTCGGGTGCGCTCGACCCCGTCACGCCGCCGCGCCGCGCCGAAGCCGCCGCGAAGCGCATGACGCATGCCCAGCATTTCGTGGTTGAAAACGGCGGCCACATCGTCTCGCAATTCGGCTGCGCGCCGCGATTGATGCGCGAATTCCTCGACCAGCCCGGTGCGCCCGTCGTGGCAGGCTGCCTGAAGGAGATTCCGCGCAACGGTTTTCAACTCGGCGCGGCCGGACCTCATCCATAAATCCACCATGATAAAAGTCGACGACGTCCGCAAACGTTTCGGGAATATTCAAGCGCTATCCGGCGTGACGTTCCGTACCGAAGACGGCAAGACCACGGCCCTGCTGGGCCCCAACGGCGCGGGCAAAACCACGCTGCTGCGCCTTCTGGTAGGCCTGCTGCAGCGTGACCACGGCACGATCAGCATAGACGGCCTCGACCCCGCGACCGACCCGATCGCCGCACGGCGCAGCATCGGCTTCCTGACCGACCAGTTCGGTTTGTACGACCGGCTGACCACGCGCGAGCACCTGGTCTATTTCGGCGAATTGAACGGCATGAGCCGTGCCGCCATCGCCCGCGGCATCGACGAAGTGACGAGCCTGCTCGCGATGGAAGACATACTCGAACGCCGTGCCAAGGGCTTTTCCCAAGGGCAGCGCATCAAGGTCGCGCTCGCGCGCACGCTGCTGCACAAGCCGCGCCATCTGCTGTTGGACGAACCCTCGCGCGGGCTGGACGTGATGAGCACGCGCGCCCTGCGCCGCACCCTGGCGGCGCTGCGCGCCGAAGGCGCCTGCATCATCATGGCAACTCACGTCATGCAGGAAGTGACGCACCTGTGCGACGACGTGATCGTGATCGCCCGCGGCCAGACCGTGGCGCAAGGCTCGCCGGCCGATATCTGCGAACGCACCGGCATCGCCAACCTGGAAGATGCCTTCGTCAGCCTGGTCGGCACCGATGAGGGGATCGCATAATGGCGGAAAAAATGCGGAGCAAATTCGGCATTGTCCTGCGCAAGGAATTGCGCGAAGCCCTGCGCGACCGGCGCGCCCTCGGCGTGCTCTTGATGATCGTGGTGATCTACCCGCTGATGCTCTGGGTCGCGCTGCACAAGATCATCGACATCGCGGTCAAGGGCGAGCATGAGAACGTATCCCTGGTCGTGATCGGCGCCCCGCAGGTGCCGACTCTCGTCTCGCTGCTGGAGCAGAAGAACATCAAGATCGCGGCGCGCGACGACATGAACGAAACCGAGATCACCGACATGCTGCGCAAGCGCGACGTGGTGGCGGTGATCAAGGTCGGCGCCAAGTTCACCGACAACTACAACAGCATGCGCCCGGCGCGCATCGAGTTGTGGTTCGACTCGGCGACCGACCAGCAATCGAAGCTGCGCCGCGTCGAGGCTGTGTTGCACAGCTACAATGCCAACATCGCCAGCGCCCGGCTGCTGGCACATGGCGTCTCGCCGGCTGCACTGACGCCGATCCAGCTGCAATCCTACGATACCGCCACCAATGCCTCGCGCTCGGTGCAATTCCTCGGCGCCCTGCTCGGCATCTTCTTTGCCGCAAGCTTCTTTTTTTGCCTCAACACGGCCATGGATACCACGGCCGGCGAACGCGAACGCCGTTCGCTGGAAGTCTTGCTCGCTCAACCGGTGCGATCGTTCGAACTCATCATGGGCAAGTGGCTGGCCACGGCCACGCTTGCCATCGTCGGCCTGATGCTGGAACTGACGGTGGCCCATCTGATCCTGAAATTCATGCCGCTCGAAGAAATCGGCATGTCCTGGCGCATGGGCTGGCCCATGCTGGCCGGCATGATGGCTTGCGCCATTCCGCTATGCCTGTTCGCCGCCGCCTTCGAGATCGCGCTGGCCATGAATGCGCGCACCTTCAAGGAAGCGCAGACCATGATGAGCTTCGCCGTGCTCCTGCCCATGATGCCCACCATCATCGTACCCATGCTGGACTTGAGTACCGCCACCTGGATGTATGCCGTCCCTGTTCTGGCCAACCAGACGCTTCTGCTCGAAGTGGCCAAGGGCCAGACTATCGGCATCCTGCCCTACGTGCTGACCATGGGCAGCTCGCTGCTGGCGGCGCTTCTGGCGATCAGCTTCGCAGCCTGGAGGCTCAAAAGCGAAAAATACGTGCTTGGGGTATGAGGCGGCGGCTTCAAATTATCCCAAGGGACTGTCAACGAGGAATTACTTGTGCGCGAGATTGTACTTCTCGCGCACATGCTCCACGGCCTCACGAATTTCGTTTTCGTAGTCGGCTCCGCCTTTGAAATTTCCCATATCCCAGTTGCAGCCGTCGCGATCGATTTCGTGCGCCTGCGGCGCGGGCGTCACAACCTTGGCTTCGTCGTCGACGATCTCGGGAATCGCGCCGACCAGCTTCTCGACTTTCTTGCGGAGTTCTTCCGCACTCAAGACCGTTCTTTCCATGCATGCCCCCTCGCGTAACGCGACGCACCCAGAATTGAGGAGCACATACCGGCATAGGCCCCGTCGCGATTTATCTTAGCGCAGAAGCCGCACTGAAAAAAGCGGGATTGAATCGGAGGGCGGCACACTGTTGCAAGCATGC
>DASVYZ010000494.1:0-2214 GCA_036391935.1 Burkholderiaceae bacterium
ATAGCGCCAAGGAGGCCGACATTGCCAAGCTGAACCTCGATGAGAAGACATTCCGGTTGATGTTGAACGACGATGCGATGGGTATGGAAAAGCTAGCCGAAGGCATACGCCTGTTCTGCGCCGATTCGGTCAAGCTGGAAAAGATGGTGGACGCGTTGCGTTGATCAAAACTGAGCGGGTTGTGTTGAACCAGGTGAGGCCCAACATCGGCGCCTCGAACCAACGAATGCCATAGCGCAGCCTGCCGCTGTTGGGCTTCGCTTGGCGCTCAGCGCCCCACCGCCCGCGCCATGGCGCGCGCGTCGTCGCTGCCCGCTTCTGTCAGGCCGTCAATGATGCCGACGCGGTCGGCCGCCGGACGGTTTTGGCTGACTTTCCATTTTCCCACAAGCCGCTTGATCGGGATTTCGATGCCGACAATGGCACCAAGCAACTTCTCGATGTACTCTTCGGGCGCATCGGAGACGGCCCAAGGGGCGGTGCGCGAGGCTTCATAGCGGTCGGTCAGGCGCCCGACGAATTGGCGCAGCCAGGCCCTGTCGTCGATCGCGCGCAACTCGCCGTAGGCATGCACCGAGATGTAATTATAGGTCGGCACCACCTTGCCGTCGGCCTTCTTGGTTTCATACCACGAGGGCGTGATATAGGCTTGCGCGCCCTGGAACACCACCATGGCATCAACCGTGCTCGAGAGGTTTTTCCACACGGGATTGGCGCGTGCGACGTGGGCGCGCAGCACGCCGAACTCGCCTGCCCCCGCCCCTTCCGCCTCGATCTCGAAGGGGATGTGGTTGGCATTCAAGCCGCTGTCATCGAGCGTCACGAGCGTGCCGAGGCCATGTGCACGGATCAGCGCATGCATGACATCGGTGCGGGTCTCTTCGAAATGCGAGGGGACGTACATCGGATTCTCCTAGATCACTTTGTCGGCGCGCAGTTGGACTATGTCCGCTTGGCTGTAGCCCAGCGAAGCCAGCACTTCATCGTTATGCTCACCTAACTGCGGCCCGAGCCAGCGCGTCGCGGCCGGCGTTTCCGACAGCTTGGGGCTGGCGGCAGGCAGCTTGACCGGCGTGCCATCCTTGAAGGCATGCTGCTCGAACATGCCGCGCGCGAGGAATTGCGGGTCGCTCATCATGTCGCGCACGGAATAGATCTTCCCGACCGGCACGTCGGCGGCCTTCAGAATGGCAAGCGCCGATTCGATATCCTGCGTATCGCACCAATCCTGGATAGCCCGGTCGATCTCGGCCGTGCGCGGCACGCGGCCGTCGTTGCGCGCCAATTGCGGATCGTCCGCCATATCCTGCCGGCCGATGGCAATCATCAGGCGCTTGAAGATCGCATCGCCATTGCCGGCAATGACGATGTTGGCCCCCTCTTTGGTCGTGTACGTGTTCGACGGCACGATGCCGGGCAAGGCGCCGCCCGTGCGCTCGCGCACCACGCCGGCATGGTCGAACTCGGGCACGAGCGATTCCATCAGATTGAACACCGATTCGTACAGGGCCACGTCGACCATCTGGCCCTGGCCGGCGATGCAATCCGCACCTTGTTTGCCGTTCCAGCGTCCGCCCGTCACGTCGCGATGGCGCAGCGCCATCATCGCGCCGATCACGCCGTGCAGCGCCGCGACCGAATCGCCGATCGAGATGCCGACGCGCACGGGAGGCCTGTCGGCATGCCCCGAGACATAGCGCAGGCCGCCCATCGATTCGCCGATGGCGCCGAAACCGGGCAAGTCCTTCATCGGCCCGGTCTGGCCATAGCCCGACAGGCGTACCATGATGACGGCCGGGTTGACGGCCTTCAATTGCGCGTAGCCGAGATTCCATTTTTCCAGCACGCCGGGGCGGTAGTTCTCGATGACGATGTCGGCGTCGAGCGCGAGGCGGTGCGCAATCTCTTGCGCCCGCGCGTCCTTCATGTTCAGCGTCAGGCTCTTCTTGTTGCGCGCCTGGACCGACCACCAGAGCGAGGTGCCGTCCTTCAAGACACGCCATTGGCGCAAGGGGTCGCCGCCGTCGGGCGCTTCGACCTTGATCACGTCGGCGCCGAATTCGGCAAGCATGCGTGAACAGAAGGGGCCGGCGATCAGGGTGCCGAGTTCCAGGACTTTGATGCCGGCGAGAGGGCCGGGGCTTAATTTAGTTTGCATGCGTTCGAGAGTTCGATGACCGTACTCCCCTCGCCCGCAGGCGGGAGAGGGGTTCT
>DASVYZ010000495.1:0-5440 GCA_036391935.1 Burkholderiaceae bacterium
TTGTTGCTGACGGAGTCGCCGGTGCCGGCCAGGCCGGAGACGAGGCCGTATCCGACCAGCGCGTTTTCGCGCCAGCCCGCGAACTTGCCGAGATCCTTCAGCCTGGCCGTGTCGCCTTCGCCGGCCAGGGCTTGGCCGGCCAGCAGCGCGAAACAGGCGGCGCCGCCCAAAACCTTCAGCAGCATGTGGTTCATGTAGGCGCGATTCATAGGCCCGCCCATGCGAAAAAGCGCGAGAGCCAGCCCGGCTTCTGATGCGATGCGAGGTCGCCGTCGCCGAGGTAGCTGATCTTCGCGTCGGCGATGCGGCTCGACGGCACGGTGTTGGTGTCGGAGATGTCGAGTGTGCGAACCCGGCCTTCGACGCGGATTTTCTGCTTGTCGGAATTGATTTCCACAACCTGTTCTCCCTTGATCCAGAGATCGCCGTTGGGTGCGACTTTTTCCACCGTCACGGTAATCTGTGCCAACAGGTTGTCGCTGCGCTGTACCGTTCCGCCGCCGTCGAAGCCCGAATTGGTGCCGACCGCGGCCTGGTGGCCGTGCTGGTCCGCCGACGCCTGCAATCCCACATTGGTATTGCGCTGCACGTTGGTGTCGGCCGTCGTCGACGCACTCGAATTTTCGTAGATCATGATGGTGATCGCATCGCCGGGCAGATGGGCCCGCTTGTCCGATGCCAGCGGACGGTAGGTCTTTTCGCTGTAGAGATCTTCGGCATGGGCCTGGACCGACAGCAGCCACTGGCATCCCAGCAGCGCCACGGCGCAGAGTAATTGCTTATTCATGGATTACCTTCCCGATAAATTGACCAGCCCCGGCCCGACGACCGTTGCCAGCACAGGTTCTTCGCTTGTCGCGGGCCGCACCGCGATGCGTTGCCCGATTTCACCGTCTGTCAGCGCGAGCGCGCGCGATTCGATCAGCACGGCGCCTTCGGCAACCTTCAGCGTCACGTATTGCCCTTCGCTGACGGTCGGAAGGGTTTCGGTTGCCGCGGCCAGCAAGACCTCTCCGACCGCCAGATTGCGCTTCATGCGGCGCTGCCAGCCGCTGCAGTCGCCATCCTGGGGCGCCGAGGCAAGTGCCGCCAATTCGCGCTGTTGCAATTCCACGTCGCCGCAATTCGGCACCGCGCCCTTGGGCAGGTCTTTGCGTGCCACATAAGCCGGACCCGTCACGCTGACCGAGAATGTCACGGGTACCGTGCGGTAGTAGCCGCCGTCGAGCAAGACGTCGACCTGGACGGTCATGCGGCTGCGCAGCTCCCTGTGCTCGAGCTTGCGCGCGCGCAGTGTGACTTCGCCGCGGGGCAGGCGCAGTTCCTGCATCCCGTCTTGCGGGGTCAGTTCCACCGTCCGGCCATTGCGCTGCAAATCCGTCGTCAGGCTGCCTTTGCCCGTCTCGATGACGGCGTCCATGTCGAGCGCGTTCGTTGCCGTGGTCACGACGATGCTGTCCGCTCCATCAAGGGCCAGCGCGGGCGCGCCGACCTCGTGCAGCAGGCGGTTGACTTCCTTCCTGGTCAGGTGAAGCGTGTAGCCCGGCTCCGGTGCCGGCGCCAGGCGCAGCCTGGCTAGGGTTGCCAGTTCGCCGCTCGAAGCGCCACTCAATTCCGCGATATCGCCCAGCGTCACGCTCCGCCCTTCGACACGCGCTTCGCTCCTTAATCCGGCGTGCGCGAGCTGCTCCGCCTGCGCGGGAAAGCAGGCCGGCAAGGCCGCGAACGCCGCAAGCGCGGAAATCGGTGCAAGGAGGCGGAGCGTGTTCATCAACGGCGCAGATTATTGGTCATCGACATCAATTCGTCCGAGGTCTGGATCACCTTGGCGCTCAATTCATAGGCGCGCTGCGCCACCATCAGGTTGACCATCTGGTTCACCATGTTGACGTTGGAGCCTTCGAGCGCTCCCTGGGCCAGCGTACCGCTGTTGCTGTCGCCCGGCTTGGAATAGGTTGGGCGGCCTGAGCTGTCCGACGGCGCATAGACGCCGTTGCCCAGCGGATTCAAGGCGCCTGGATTGTTGAAAGTGGCCAATTCGATCTGACCGACTTGCGTCGGCGTCGAAGACGTGGCGGTCGTCACCAACACTTGCCCCGTGGCCGTGATCGTGAGGCCGGTCGGGTTGGCGGGCAGGCGGATCGAAGGTTTGATTTCGTAACCTTGCGGGCTTTGCAGGAAATTGTCGTTGCCGATTTTGAGCGTGCCGCCGCGCGTATAGCCCAGGCTGCCGTCGGGCATGGCGACTTCGATGAAGCCGTTGCCTTGGATTGCCAGGTCGAGTTGCGAATTGGTTTGCGTCAGCGGACCGGCCGAAAAGTCCTTGGTCGTGCTGCCCACCGCGACGCCGGTGCCGTAGAAGGTATTCGCTGCATCCGTTCCATCGACCGGATCGGCCGCGTCCAGCGCGGTTGCCGAGACGGCTGTGCCTTGAACGCGAGCGTGCGGCGCCATCGCGCGCATCGCATGGACGGCGTGGGGAACGCTGTCGGATATATGCGTGCCGGTCGGATCGGTATACATCAATTCCTGGAAATTGACGGTACTCGACTTGAAGCCGGGCGTGTTCAGGTTGGTCAGATTGTTCGCGATGGTGTCGAGGCCTTGCTGCTGGGCCTGCATGCCGGTGGCGGCGATATAGAGCGAATTATTCACGCGGGAACTTTCCTGGAAAGAGATGTTTAGAATTGACCGAGCTTCTGGATCGCCGTGGAGATCTGTTCGTCGTAGCCCTGAAACAGTTTTTGCTGGGATTCGAAATGGCGCGAGGTCTCCATCATGTTGACCATTTCGTTCAAGGGAACGACATTGGCGTTTTCCAGGTAGCCGACTTGAAGCTGGGCGTTCGATTCGTCGGTTTCCGCGTTCTTGTCGGTAGGTGCCAGCAGGCCGTTGCCTCTGGTTTCCATGCGAGCCTTGTTCGGGAAGCGGACGATGCGGATTTGCCCGACGGTGTTCAATCCGTCGGTGACCGTACCATCGGGTGCGATGATGGGCGTCTTGCCATTGGTGACGATGTCGCCGGCCCGGCCGTTGACTGCGAAGCCGTCCTGCGAAACCAGGCGACCGCCGGCATCGAGATGGAAATTGCCCGCCCGCGTATAGGCGATGCCGTCCGGCGTGGTCAATTCGAAATAGCCGTCGCCGTTGATGGCGAGATCGAGCGGCTGACCGGTGGATTTCATCGCGCCGGCGGTGGCGTCGAGCACGCTGGCAACAGTCGGCAGGCTGATTGCGAGACTATGTTCCTCGCCGGGGATGGCGCTGTTTTGCAGCACCGTGCTGAAATCCTGGCTGACCGGCAGTGCGCGCCGATAGCCGGGCGTCGCGCTATTGACGACGTTCTGGCTGATGATGTCCATGCGCTGCAGATCGTTCTGCATGCTCTGTATCGCTATGGTGAGGGCGTCGCTCATTGCTTGCTCCGTAATGATTCGCGGTATTAGAGCGTGACGGCGCCGAAGGCGCGCAGCTCAAGGGTGTTGGGAATTTCGGCCAGGGAAAGCACGCGCAGATGCGGCGCCATGCGTTCGGACAAGGCGCGGATATGGCGCCGCAGATCGGGGGCGCAGATCAGCACCGGCAGCGCATTGCTCTTCATCATTTTTTCCGTCAGTTGCGTCAGACGCGAAACGAATTGCTCGGCAAACTGCGGCTCGATCGCCATGCCTCCGCCGCCTTCCGCGTCGCGCACGCTTTGCATCAGCTTTTGTTCGATGGTCGGGTCGAGCGTCATGACTTGCAAATAGCTGTTGTTGCCGGCCAGCGATTGGCAGATTACGGCCGCCAGGCGCTGCCGCACCATTTCCGTCAAGGCCGTCGGATCCTTGCTGACGCGGATGCGGTCGGCCAGCGTCTCCATGATCGCTTCGAGATTGCGGATCGAGACCTTTTCGCGCAACAGATTCTGCAACACGCGCTGGACGTCGCTTAAGGAAAGCGCGGTCGGCACGATTTCTTCGACCAGTCCAGGCTGCTGCTCGCGCACGCGGGCGAGCAGGCGCTCCAGTTCCTTGCGCGTCAACAGATTGGCCGATTGGCGCCGAAGCGTCTCGCTCAGATGCGTCATAAAGACCGTAGGCGGATCGACCAGCGTGAATTTGGCGTTACGCGCCGCATCGCGTTCGCTTGCCTCGATCCACACCGCGGGCAAGCCGTAAGTCGGTTCCCTGGTCTCGATGCCGTTCAGTTTCCTGTTCTGGTCTCCGCCGCTATGGATGGCGAGCGTGCGGTCCAACTGCAGTTCGCCCCTTGCCACGGTGACGCCGTAGACGGCGATTTCGTATTCCTGCTGGCCCAGCTTGGCCGTGCTGCGGAAGCGGATGGGCGGCAGCACCAGGCCGGACTCCTGGGCATACTGTTTGCGGAAGGTCGAGACCCGCTCGTCGAATACGGCCTCTTCGCCTTCGAAAAGCGGCATCAGCATGGAACCGAACCTGACTTCGATCGCTTCGATGGTCAGCATGGAGTAGGCGTCGCCCTCGGCCGCGGCGGCGGGTTCGGCCCTGTCCGCTTGCGCTTTGTCGGCCGCCGGATCCTTCATGCCGCGCTTGAGCAGCAACATGGCGACGTAGAGGGCGACCAGCACCAGCGCCGGCACGGCCGGGATGCCGGGCAGGGCGATCAGGCCCGTCAGCGCCATTGCCACCAGCACCATGGTTCTGGGGTGCGACGTGATCTGGCTGAATGCGGCCATGCTCAAATTGTCGTCCGACGACGAGCGCGTCACGATCAAGCCTGTGCCGACCGAAATCACCAGCGCGGGAACCTGGGTGACGATGCCGTCGCCGATGGTCAGCAAGGTATAGCTTTGGAGCGCTTGCGGCCAGCTCATCTGCATTTGCATGACGCCGATGATCAATCCGCCCACGATGTTGATCAGCATGATGACGATGCCGGCGATCGCGTCGCCCTTGACGAACTTGCTTGCGCCGTCCATCGCGCCGTAGAACGCCGCTTCCTTGCTGAGGTTCTTGCGCCGGCGCTGGGCTTCCTGCTGATCGATGAATCCCATGTTGAGGTCGGCATCGATGCTCATCTGCTGGCCGGGCATGCTGTCCAGCGTGAAGCGGGCGGCGACTTCTGAGACGCGCTGCGCGCCGTTGGTGACGACCACGTATTGCACCACGATCAGGATGAAGAAGACGATCAGGCCGATGACATAGTTGCCGCCCACCACGTAGGAGCCGATGGCGCCGATCACGCGGCCGGCATCGGCGTCGCGCAAGATGAGGCGCGTAGCCGCGACGTTCAGCGACAGGCGGAACAGCGTCGCAATCAGGAGCATCGAAGGGAACGTGGAAAATTCCACGGGCTTCGCCATATAGAACGTCAGCAGCAGGATCAGCAAGGCGAAGCTGAAATTCGACAGAATCAGGAAGTCGAGCACTTCCGACGGTATCGGCGTGAACAATACCATCAAGACGCCGACGACCTCGCA
>DASVYZ010000496.1:0-4944 GCA_036391935.1 Burkholderiaceae bacterium
GGTGATGCGATAGGTGGCGGAATAGCCCTTGCCCGGGTAGATCATCAAATCCATGCCCAACGGCTGCAAAAGCGGTGCGGAAAAGCTGCCGGCCGCCATGACGTAGGCATCGGCATGCAAGACCTGGTGCCGCCCCTCGGCATCGATCACCTCTACGCCGGTGATTTTTGCGTCGCCGCCCTCGGTCAAGAGGCGCGTGACCGTTGTGTTGAAGCGGAACGCCACGCCGGCTTGTTCCGCCTTCCGTGCCAGGCCGCTGGTGAACTTGTAGACGTCGCCCGATTCGTCGTTCGCGGTGAAGTCGCCGCCGACGATCTTGCCGCGTATCGAAGCAAGGGCGGGTTCGATGCGCACGACTTCATCGGCCGAAATCGTTGTGCGCGGGCAGCCGAGTTCGCGCATCAGCTGCGCCGCAGGCAGCGAGTTTTCGAATTCGCGCTGGTCGGTATAGAAGTGCAGGATGCCGCGCGTCAGGTGGTCGTACTCGATTCCCGTGTCCGCGCGCAACGCTTGCAGGGTTTGCCGGCTGTATTCGGCAATCGCCACGATCTGGCGGATGTTGTGCGCCGTGCGCGCCGCCGTGCATTCGCGCAGGAAGTGCATGCCCCATTTCCATTGCAGCCATTCCGGGCGCAGCCGGAACAGCAGCGGCGCATCTTCCTGGCCCAGCCATTTCAAGACCTTCAGGGGCGCGCCGGGGTTGGCCCAGGGTTCGGCATGGGAGACGGAAATCTGGCAGCCATTGGCGAAGCTGGTTTCCTGCGCCGCGCCGGGTGCGCGCTCGACGACCACCACGTCGTGGCCCGCTTTGTTCAAGAACCACGCCGAAGCGGTGCCGATGATGCCAGAACCCAAGACAAGAACTTTCAAGACGATCTCCGTTATCCGATAGTGAGATTGTAGAAAGTTCTCGTTTTTTCAGGCAATCAACAACGCGGTCGATCTTTTTATTGGCATACATCCGCGGCAATTTTTTGTGCCGCCTTGTAAGAATTTCTGGAAATTCTTACTTTTTTGAAAATTGCATTCTCGAGATTTCCCGATGCACAGCCTGGGCAATCACGTCTTCGAGGCTGGTGCGCAGGTTTTGCGTGACTTCCTTGGCCATGGTTTCCACCGATAGCTGCAGCACGTCGGCCAGCGCATTGCGCACGCGGTTTTCGATTTCGGCTTCGACGCTGGCCATCACTTCCGACAGGATGCGTCCGCCTATCTTGCGTTCGAGGCGGTTCCATTCTTCCGTCAGCCAGCCGTCGATCAGCGGCACGTCGACCACTTCGGGGCGCGGCACCGGCCTGGCGGCATCCTGCGGCTTGGAAGATGCAACGAAATTGCCGCTGTCTTCGATTACTTCCGTCAGGATGGGGATTCCGGCGTCCAGGCTGGTCTTGCTCATTTGTCTTCTGCCACGATATGCGTCAGCGGATAGCCCCGCTGCTGATAAAAACGGTAGCGCTCGCGTCCGGCGCTTACTTCGTTCGCGTCGGTCGAGACGAGTTCGAACATGCGCTCGAACTGGGCGAAATTGTTCGGGGTTCTGGCCGAGAGGTTGATCAGAATCTGGCTGTGCGGCAACGCGGCTTCGTCGTTCGCCGTCAACAACACGGGCGTGTGGCGCGCATTAGGGTCTTCGGCCATCACGTGCGGCAGGAACTCCTGCTCGGCGAAGGTCCACAGCATGTCGTCGAGCATGCGCAATTCGTTGCGGTCTTCCGAATACAGCACCACGTTACAGTTGGCTGCGCGCGCCTTGCGCACCAGAACGCAGGCGTAGCCGAGCTTGTTCGCGACGTTGCTGCGGAAGTCGATCTGTGTCATGCGCTTGCCGACGCCTGCTTAAAAGTGAAAACCCGGTTGCGCGCCGGGAGCGGGCGCAGGTGCAGGTGCAGGCGCTGGTGCCGGTGTCGATGCATCTGCAGGCGGCGCGTCGCTCTTTACTTCGGCCAACGGTGTCGCAGGCGGGTTCCTGAATGTCTTCGGCATGACGCTGGTGGCCGGATAATTTGCTGCGGTCAAGGCACTGTTCCACTGGTCGGAGGAAAAGCCTTGCTGCTTGGCGCTGCCTATTGTCAACACGGGGAGCGACGAGGTTCCCGTCGCCTTGGCCAATTGGTTGATGTCGTCGTTGGTACTGACCGTCTTTTCAGTGAAAGGGATCCCGCGATCACGGAGCAGCTTGCGACCCAGGTCGCACGGGCTGCAATTGGCCCCTGTGTATAGCGTCACGGGGCTTTTCTTGGCGGCGCTGGCCAAGGCGAACGGCAGGTCGTCGGTCGAAGAACCGCCGCCGGCCATGTTTTTTTTCTCTACCTTGGTGGCCGTAGGCGGAGGCGGTTTGTCGCTCCAGCTCACCGTACCGTCGGCTGCGACCCACTTGTACATCTGCTGGGCGCCGGCGGAGGCGCAGAGCAGGGCGATCGCGAGAGGGGCAAGTTGCTTGGATTTCATGCATTCACCTTGGTTTGCGGGTGTGGATGGTTACTTCATAACCGAACTGTAATCGAATTTACGCCGCCATTCCACTATGGCGCAGCAAGGCGTCGATTTTCGGTTCCCGGCCACGGAAAGCCTTGAACGATTCCAGCGCCGGGCGCGAACCGCCCACGGCCAGCACTTCCTGCTGGAATTTGCGTCCGACCTCGTTCGACAAGACGTTGCCGGTTGCGGCGCCGGCTTCCTCGAAGGCGGCATAGGCGTCCGCCGACAGGACTTCGGCCCACTTGTAGCTGTAATAGCCTGCCGCGTAACCGCCGGCAAAGATGTGGGAAAACGAATGCTGAAAGCGGTTGAAGGCTGGCGGCTTGAGGACCGCAACCCGATCGCGCACGCTGTCGAGCAATTGCTGCACGGTCTGGCTGCCGCCGGCCTGGTAATCGTAATGCAGGTGCATATCGAACAGCGAGAATTCGACCTGGCGCAGCGTCTGCATGCCGGATTGGAAATTCCTGGCGGCGATCATCTTGTCGAACAGTGCGCGCGGCAAAGGTTCACCCGTATCGGCGTGGGCTGTCATGTGCTCCAGCACGTCCCATTCCCAGCAGAAGTTTTCCATGAATTGCGAAGGCAGCTCGACGGCATCCCATTCCACGCCCGAAATGCCCGAGACGGCGAGGTCGTCGACTTTGGTCAGCATGTGATGCAAGCCATGGCCGAATTCATGGAACAGCGTGATCACATCGTCGTGCGTGAACAGCGAGGGCTTGAGCTTGCCATCGACCATGGCCGGCTCGGTGAAGTTGCACACCAGATAAGCCACCGGGGTCTGCGTGGCGGACGCGACGCGGCGCCGCTCGCGTGCGCCGTCCATCCACGCGCCGCCACGCTTGCTGCTGCGCGCATACAGATCGAGATAGAACTGGCCGACCAGCTGTCCGTCGCGCTCGATGCGGAAGAATTTGACGTCAGGGTGCCAGGTGGTCGCGGTGTCCGGCTTGATCGCGACGCCATACAACGTCTGGATTACGCGGAACAAGCCATCGATTACCTTGGGCTCGGGGAAGTATTGTTTCAATTCCTGCTCGGAAAAGGCATAACGTTCTTCGCGCAGCTTTTCCGAGGCGTAGGTCAAATCCCAGGCTTCGATCTGTTCCAGGCCCAGGCGTTCACGTGCAAAGGCGCGCAACTCGGCCAGGTCTTTTTCGGCGTAGGGGCGGGCGCGTTGCGCCAGGTCTTCCAGGAAGGAGACGACTTGCGCCGGCGTGTCGGCCATCTTGGTCACGAGCGAGACTTCAGCGAAGTTCCGGTAGCCCAGGAGTTTGGCTTCCTCGTCGCGCAGCTTCAAGAGTTCGACGATGTTGCCGCTATTGTCCCATTCCGGCTTGGCGCCGAGTTCGGAAGCCTTGGTCGCGTTGGCGCGGTAGATCTTTTCGCGCAGATCGCGCGAGTCCGCATATTGCAGCACCGGGAAATAAGAGGGGAAATGCAGCGTGAACTTGAACCCGCTCCGGCCATCCTTTTCCGCCGCGGCGCGCGCGGCCGCCTTGGCGTCGTCAGGCAGGCCGGCCAGTTCCGCTTCATCTTCTACGATCAGGCTGAAGTCATTGGTGGCATCGAGCACGTTTTCCGAGAATCTGGTGCCGAGCGCGGCTTGCGCCTCTTGGATTTCGGCGTAACGCGTTTTCTTATCCTCCGGCAGTTCGGCGCCCGATAGACGGAAGTCGCGGATGGCATTGTCGACGATGCGCTTGCGCGTAGCCGTCAGCGCGGCGAATTCCGCACCGTCGTGCAAGGCCTTGTACTTGCCGAACAAGGCCAGGTTTTGCCCCAATTCTGTCCAGAATTCGGTCAGCTTGGGCTGGTTTTCATTGTAGACGGCGCGCAGTTCGGGCGTATCCATCACGGCATGCAAATGGCTGACCACACCCCATGCCCGGCCCAGCCTTTCGGTGGCGTCTTCCAGCGGCTCGACAAAGCCATCCCATGTGGCTGGCGCATCGGGCGATTCCAGCTTGGCTATGGCGGCGCGATTTTCCGCGAGCAGGGCTTCGATTGCGGGTGTCACGTGCTCCGGTTTGACCTGCTCGAAGCGTGTCAGACCGGAAAAGTCGAGCAGCGGGTTGTCTTGTTGCATCAGTTTCTTTCAGCGGATTCGATGGTATTGACCAGGAGCATGGTGATGGTCATCGGGCCGACGCCGCCCGGTACGGGCGTGATGTGGCCTGCGACTTCCTTCACGCGGTCGAAGTCGACATCGCCGCACAGCTTGCCTTCGTCGTCGCGGTTCATGCCCACGTCGATCACGATGGCACCGGGTTTGACCATGTCGGCGGTCACGGTGTTCCTGCGGCCCACGGCGGCCACCACCACGTCAGCCTGGCGCGTGTGATAACCCAGGTCCGGCGTCGCACTATGGCAAATGGTGACGGTAGCGTTGGCTTGCAAGAGCAAGAGGCCCATCGGCTTGCCGACCGTGTTGCTGCGGCCGATCACCACGGCATGCTTGCC
>DASVYZ010000497.1:0-12708 GCA_036391935.1 Burkholderiaceae bacterium
GGTCAAGGCCACGACGCGCATATCGCGCTCCAGCGCCGCGTCGACCGCGTTCAACACATTGGCCGAATTACCCGAGGTCGAAAGCGCCAGCAGCACGTCGCCCGACTGGCCGAAAGCTTGCACCTGCTTCGTGAAGATATCGTTGAAGCTGTAGTCGTTGCCAACCGCTGTCATAATCGACGTATCGGTCGTCAGTGCCATGGCCGGCAGCGGCAGGCGTTCGCGCTCGAAACGGCCGACCAGCTCGGCGGCAAAGTGCTGGCAGTCGGCCGCGGACCCGCCGTTGCCGCAAGCGAGAATCTTGTTGCCGTTAGACAGCGCCGTGAACATAAGTTCAATCGCCTCGGCGATGGGTTGGGCCAGCACCGAAACGGCCTGGATCTTGAGTTCGGCACTTTCGCGGAAGTGCTCGATGATGCGTTGATTATTCATGATACGGATTATAAAGGATGCCTACGCCTCTATCGCGTTCTTCAGCCAATTCAGCTCTGCGCCATCGATGGCAACCACGTCAAAACGGCAAGCCGGCGGATGGGTGTAGCGCTTCAAGTACACCTGGGCCGCAACGATCAGCCGCCTTTGCTTGGCCGGCGTAACGCTGGCGGCCGCCCCACCGAATTGTTCCGCGCCGGGCGCGCGTTTGCGCACTTCGACAAAGACCAGTACGGCCTGATCCAGCATGATCAAGTCGATTTCGCCGCCCTTGCAGCGGAAATTGCGTTCGACCAGGCTGAGGCGGCGGCTTTGCAGATAGGACAACGCCTGATCCTCGCCCGAATCGCCGGTCAATTGCTTGTCGGTGCGCTTCCTCAAACCGTCAAGCAAACCCATCTCAATGCCCTTCCGAGAGAAAGGCCGGCAAGCCTTCGCGATAAATCGCGAAAGGCTCGATGCGCGTGAAATGGGCGCCATCCTTGTCGAACGACGCCTTCAGCCTGCCCGTCACGCCGTCGATCTCGAATTGCTTTTGCTGGCGTGCCGCCAGCAAAGCGACACGGAAAGCATCGATGCCCAATGCGTAGAGGCGTTCCATATCGGCGCTGCGTTTCTGGTCGGCGTCGACCACGGCACGCGGGTAGATCATCACGGCGGCATGATCGGGCTGGAGCTGCCAGGGGATGTCGAGCAGGCGCACGCCATTCAATTCGGGCAAGCGTTCGAAGGTGGCGCGATCGGGCAAGGGCACAGGATTGATTTGCGCCGTGCCGTAGATGGCCGGCTCATTGCCGATCGCTTCGCGCAACTGCTTGGTCTGCCCCGCGTCGAGCGCAGCGAACACGGCATAGTTTGCCAGGTTCTTTTCCGCCTGCAGTTCCTTTTTGAGCCGGTCCACATCGAGCGCCGAAAGGAAGCCGTAGGAACTGCCGAGTTCCACCGTTTCGACCGCCAGGCCGAGGCTGCGCGCCTTGGCGGCGAATGCCTTGGCCGCACGGCGCTGCCAGGCGGAACTGGTGTACAGCGCATACGCCTTCTTGACCTTGTTGGACGCAATCCAGCCGGCCACTTCGCGTGCCTCGTCCTCGACCGACAAGCCCATGGCCAGCATCTGCGGCGGCATGGTGCTGCTGTCGCTGTCGGCATCGGACTGGGTCAGCGAAATCGTGGGCAGGCGTACCGCACCGGATTGGGCGATGGCCGTCGCCGCGCTGCGCGTCAGAGGGCCGATGACGATGTCGCTGTCGGCCAGCGCATTGGTGTAGCTCGAGACGATTTCTTCGGCGACGTCCGTGGTGCTGACTATGTTGAGCGACAAGCCGTTGCTTTCCAGGTCGTAGGCGGCAAGGAAGCCGGAACGCACGGCATCGGCTGCACGCCCCAGGCTATCCGAATCGAGCGGCAGGAGCAGGGTCAGGCGTACCGTCTTGGCAGCGGCCAGGTTCGCCCCCGGCGTTGCGGGCTTTGGACCGGGTTTGGCAACCGGCTGGGGCTGCGCAACCGGCTGCACGGCTTTTTGCGTCGCCGGCCCGGGCATGACGATGCCCGGCGCCTCGGTATTCGCGGTCTGGGCAGTTGTCAGCGCCGGCTGGCACAGGCACAATCCACTGAGAACGACTCCAGCCACCCACTTGTTTGCACGCACGCGCCTTCTCCCATGACTGAATCCACATCGCTTACGTCGGCCCTCCTTCCCTTGATGCAGGAGGTGGCGCAGCAGGTTTATCCGGATTCGACATTATATGTGGTCGCCACGCCGATAGGGAACATCGGCGATATCAGCCTGCGTGCGCTGCAGGTGCTGGCGCTGGCCGATGCCGTGGCTTGTGAAGACACGCGCAACACGGCACAGCTGCTCTCGCGCTATGGCATGGTCAAACCGCTCGTCGCGGCACACCAGCACAATGAACGCGAAGCGGCGGAAAAGCTGGTGGCAAGGCTGCAGGCCGGCGAGCGCATCGCCCTGGTGTCGGACGCCGGCACGCCGGGCATTTCCGACCCTGGGGCCAGGATCGTGGACGCCGTGCGTGCGGCCGGGCTACGCGTGACAGCCCTGCCCGGCGCATCCGCCGCCGTCACCGCCTTGTCGGCTTCGGGCCTGTTGCACGACCGCTTTCATTTCGTCGGCTTCCTGCCGGCCAAGACCAAGCAGCGTGAAACGGCGCTGGCGGCATTACGCACCATGACGGCGACGCTGGTGTTCTACGAAGCGCCCCACCGCATCGAAGAAACCGTGGCGAGTCTGGCGGCATGCTTTGAAGCGACGCGGCGGATTGTATTCGCGCGCGAACTCTCCAAGCTGTTCGAGGAGATTCACCGCTGCACGCTAGCCGAGGCGCGAGCCTGGCTGGCGGCCGATACGCACCGGCACAAGGGCGAGTATGTGATCCTGATCGAGGGCGCGGCAGAAAATCTCGATGCCGACCAGGCCGAAGCCGATCGCGTGCTTGCCATCCTGCTCGAATCCTGCCCCGTGAAACAGGCCGCTGCGCTCGCGGCGCAAATCACGGGACAGAAAAAGAACGCGCTCTATGAGCGCGCGTTGCAATTGTCCAGAAGCGATAGCTGAAGCTAATGCTCAACGACCATCGCCTTGACGTTGGCGATGGATAGCAGCTTTTGCGCCGCCGCCTGTGCATCTTCGCGCGTGCCGAACGGCCCGCTGTGCAAGCGATAGAACAAGCCGACAAAATACACTTCCAGCGGCGGCAAGGCGCTATCCCAATTCTGCTGCAGCCGCGCCCGTTCGGCATCGGCATTGCCCTGCTCCGAAAACGCGCCGAATTGCAGGTAAAACCCGCCGGCCGGATCAGCCACGTCCGTGCTGGCAGCGGGCGCCGGCGTGGATGCGGAGACGGCAGCAGGCGCTGTTCCCACTGGTGCCGGCACCGTCTCCTTATCCGGCAACGCAGCCATAAGGGGCACAAGCGGCGCACTCGCCTGCGTGGCGGCGGGTGCCGCAACTTGCGCAACACCATCCGCCTGCTTCGCCGCATTGATGCGGGCGATATCGTCGGGCAGCAAACGCTCGACCTCAAGCTGGCTGCTGCCCGAGCCGAGATAACCGAGCTTCAGGGCCGCCGTATAGGACAGGTCGATGATGCGCTCGCTATGGAACGGCCCACGGTCGTTGATCCTGACGATCACTTGCTTGCCATTGGCGAGATTGGTCACGCGCGCATAGGAAGGAATGGGCAGCGTGGGGTGGGCCGCAGTCAACTTGTACATGTCGTACAACTCGCCCGACGACGTCTTTTGGCCGTGAAATTTCTTGCCGTACCAGCTGCCCGTGCCGCGTTGCTTGAACGGGCGACTATCGGTAATCGGAACATAAGTCTTGCCGAATACGACATAAGGCTTATTGCCGGTCGGCGAATACGGCTCGACTTTGGGAACGGCGTCGGGCAAATCCATCAAGCCGTCCGGCGGATGGTCGCCCGGGCCGTCGTCTTGATAGTAACCGCCATGGCCCGAACCGGCCGCGGGTAGCACGGGCAGGCGGCTACCGCTCGATGCGGGCGCCGGGGCAGCGGGTGCAGCGCTTACAGGAGACGGGACGGGGGCGCGTAGCGCCGTGCCGCAGGCAGAGAGCAGCGCCAACAAAACAATTGTTGCCAACGGTTTTGCATAACGATGCGAAATAGCCATATTGATTGCGCGCAAACTAGCTTTGCACCAGCTTGCGATTCCTTTGGATACTCATCAGGATGCCTGCCCCCAGGCCCAGCGTCAAGAGCGAGGTGCCGCCGTAGCTCATGAAGGGCAAGGGCACGCCGACCACAGGCAGGATGCCGCTGACCATGCCCATGTTGACGAAGGCATAGGTGAAAAAGATCAGCGTGATCGCGCCGGCTAGGAGTCGCGTGAAAAAGGTCGGCGCATTGGCCGCGATGATCAAGCCGCGCCCGATCAAGAGCAGATACAAGACCATCAAGACGATGTTGCCGATGAAGCCGAACTCCTCCGAAAACACGGCAAAGATGAAATCGGTGGTGCGCTCGGGGATGAATTCGAGATGGGCTTGCGTGCCTTGCAGCCAACCCTTGCCCGTGATGCCGCCGGAGCCGACGGCAATGGTCGACTGGATGATGTGGAAACCCTTGCCCAGCGGATCGGACGAGGGATCGAGCAGCGTCATGATGCGCGCCCGCTGGTAGTCGTGCAGGAAACGCCAGACGATGGGAAGACAGGCCCCGCCGGCCACGGCCAAGCCGAGCAGCACGCGCCATGACAGCCCCGCCAGGAAGATCACGTAAAAGCCCGCCGCCAGCACCAGCACCGCGGTGCCGAGATCGGGCTGCTTGGCGATCAGGCCGACCGGAATCGCCAGCAGCAGGCCGGCGACCGCGAACTCGCGCCATTGGATCATGCCCTCGCGCTTCTGGAAGAACCAGGCCAGCATCAAGGGCATGGCGATTTTCATGATTTCCGACGGCTGGAAATTGGTCACGCCAAGATTGAGCCAGCGCCGGGCGCCGAGTTTGACCGTGCCGACCACGGCTACGGCCAGCAGCAACAAAATGCCCAGCGTGTATACCGGCGCGGCAAACCGCATCAGGGTCTGCGGCGGGATATTGGCCGCAATCCACATCACGACCAGGGCAACCGCGATGTTGCGCAACTGGTTGCCGACGATGCCGGGCAAGTCGATGCCGGCCGAATACAGGGTGACCAGACCGACCGAAAGCAGTGCCGTCATGATGATGGTCAACGGCAGATCGAACACGGCAAGGTAGCGCCTGATCATGGGCCAGATAGGGCCCCGTTCGAAAAGATTCATGGCCGCTTTCCTTCCGCGTCGGGTGCCGCCGGCGGCATGCCCGACGGTGCGTCTTCGGGCTGGGTATCCGGATCCGGCGTATCATCGTCCGAACTGTCCGCCTTGGCCGGCTGGGCATTGCCCTTGTCGCCAGGCCGCTTGCCGAGCAGGAAATAGTCGAGCGCCTTGCGCGCGATCGGCGCAGCGGATTCGGCGCCGAAGTTGCCATTCTCCACGATCACCGCGATGGCGATGCGAGGGTGATCCGCCGGCGCAAAGGCCGTATAGAGCGCATTGTCGCGCAGGCGCTCGGCGCCGTTGCGATTGTACTTTTCATTTTTCTTCAAGCCCACCACCTGGGCGGTACCGGTCTTGCCGCCCGAGGTGTATTCGGCACCCTTGAACACATTGTAGGCGGTGGCGCCGGGCTCGGTGGTGACGCCGACCATGGCATGGCGGATCACTTCGAGATTTTCCGGCTTGAGATTGATGCGGTTTTCCACCGTCGGCGCAATTGTCTTGCGCTCAAGCGTGACGCCGCTCTCGATGGCCTTGACCAGGTGCGGCTTCATCATCACGCCGTCATTGGACAGCGTGGCGACCGCCTTGGCGATTTCCATCGGCGTAAACGAATTGTAGCCCTGGCCGATGCCGAGCGAAATCGTGTCGCCCGGCACCCAGCGCTTGCGCTCGGGCGACTTGAATGCGCTGCGCTTCCAGGCCGTCGAGGGCAAGAGGCCGGCGCGCTCATTGTCGAGATCGATGCCCGAGAGTTCGCCGAAGCCGAATTGCCTCATGAAGTCATGGATGCGGTCGACGCCGAGGTCGTTGGCCAGCATGAAATAGTAGGTATCGCAGGAAAATGCGATCGAGCGATACATATCGACCACACCGTGGCCTTGCGGCTTGTCGTCGTTGAAGGTGTGGTTGCCGAATACGAAATGGCCGGGATCGGCGATGCTTTGCGAGGGCGTGCGCACGCCGTATTCGAGCGCCGCCAGGCCCATGTAAGGCTTGTAGGTCGAGCCGGGCGCGTAGGTGCCGGAGATGGGCCGGTTGATCAAGGGCTTGTCGGGTGAATTGTTCAGTTCATCCCAGCTTTGCTGGTCGATGCCTTCCACGAACAGGTTCGGGTCGTAGGTCGGCTTGGAGACATAGGCCAGGATTTCGCCGGTCGCGGGATCGATCGCAACCAGAGCGCCGCGCCGGTCGCCGAAGGCATCTTCCACGATCTTCTGCAGCTCGATGTCAATCGACAGGATCAGGTTGTTGCCCGGGCTGGCCGAGGTGCGCGACAGCGTGCGCACGGCGCGTCCGCCGGCCGACTTTTCCACTTCCTGGTTGCCCGTCGTGCCGTGCAGCTCTTTCTCGTAGCTCTTTTCCAGTCCTTCCTTGCCGATGTATTCGGTGCCCTTGTAGTTGGCGGCATCTTCCATCGCATCGATCTTGTCCGCATCCTTCTGGTTGACGCGGCCGATGTAGCCGATCACGTGCGAAGCGACCGCTCCCAGCGGATACTCGCGAAACAGGCGGGCATTGATCTCGACGCCGGGGAAGCGGAAGCGCTGCGCCGTGAAGCGCGCCACTTCTTCGTCCGAGAGCCGGGTGCGGATAGGCGTGCTTTCCACGCTCTTCGAATCCTCCAGCAGCTTGCGGAAGCGCTTGCGGTCCTTGGTCTGGATTTCCACCACGTCGGACAAGGCATCGATCACCTGGTCCAGCGTCTGGTCCTTCGGAATCTTGGACGGCGTAATCTCAAGCGTATAGGCCGAATAATTGCGCGCCAGCACCACGCCGTTGCGGTCGACGATCAAGCCGCGGTTCGGCACCAGCGGCACCACCATGATGCGGTTGTCTTCGGCCTGGGCCGCGTAGTCCGAGCGCTTGTATATCTGCAACCAGACGAAACGCGCCAGCAGCAAGCCGAAACAGAGCAGCACGAAGCCGCCGACCACGGAAATCCGCAGGCGAAAGAAATACAGCTCGCGCTCGGTGTTCTTGAACTCGGTCATGGATCTTAGACGCTAGATAGGGCGCGTCTCGTCGCGGTCGACGGCGCGGCGCTGGGGCGCCAGCAAGAGCCAGGTAGCGACCGGCCACAAGGCAGCGGCGACGAAGCTCTCGAGGAAATACAGCCAGCCGGGAAAGCGGCCATTGACGATCATGCGCACCACCACCTGCACCACCTGCGCCAGCAACAACAGCGGCAGCACATGCACCACCTGGGTCGGCAGCCTGAACCACAGCACGCGCCGATGGATAGTGATGGCGAAGTAGGACAACAGGGTATAGGCCAGCGCATTCTCGCCGAGCAGCGCGGCATCGTGCACATCCATCAACAAGCCCATGAAGAATGCCAGGCCGATGCCGACGCGGCGCGGCTGGTGGATGCTCCAAAACACCAGCACCAGTGCGACGAAGTCGGGCACGCCGACCCACTGGCCCCAGGGCAGCAGGTTCAGCAAGAAGGCGCAGGCCAGGCTGAAACCGATGAACAGCGGGCTGGCGGGCAGCAGGATGTAGTGCGGGCTGTTCATCGCGTATTGGCGTCCTTGGCGCCGGCAGGCTTGGGCGGCACGGCTTTGCTGTCCACCGGCTTGGCGCCAGCAGCTTTATTATCGGCCGGCTTGGCGGCGGCGGGCGCGGGCGATGCCGTAACCGGCGTAACGGGCGCCGGTTCGGCTTGCAGGCTGGCGCGGCGGCCGGGCTTGCCGTCTTTCCTGTCTCGCCCCTCCTCCAGCTCTTCGCGCGGCGGACGCGGATCGACCAGGAGAATCAGTAGCTGGCGGTTGCGGTCCACGCCGGCCGCCGGTTGGCAGGTGATGTGGGCAAAGGCATCGTTCGACTTCGATTCGACTTGCAGCACCCTGGCCACGGCCAAGCCGGCCGGAAACACGCCATCGATCCCGGAGGTCACGAGCAAATCGCCCTTCTGGATATCGGCATTGGTGGCCATGAAGCGCAGGTCGAGCCCGCCGCTCTGGCCGCGCCCGTAAGCCACGCTGCGCAAGCCGCTGCGCACGTCTTGCACGGCGATGGCCTGGTCCTTGTCGGTCAGCAGCGTAACTACCGAGGTAAGCGGCTTCACGAGGGTCACCTGGCCGATTACACCGGTATCGTCGATCACGGGCTGTCCCAGAGCCACGCCTTCTTGCGAACCACGATTGACTTCGATTTTGCGCGTGAAGGGGTCGCGCGTATCGTACAAAATCTCACTCATCAGGTACTTGGCCGGCACGCGTTCGGCTGCGCCCAGCAACTTGCGCAATTGCGCATTCTCGGCAAGCAATTGTTGCGATTGCTGCAACATCTCCGCATTCTTGAGCGCCTGCTGCTGCAAACCGCGATTTTGCTCTTCCAGCGTCGAAACCGAGGCGAAATAGTCGCCGACGCGATGAATCATGTCGCGCGGCGTCAACGCCGCCATTTGCACAGGATAGAGCACTGTGCCGACTACCTGGCGCGCCGTGTCGAGCGAATGGTATTTCGAATCGGCGAACAGCAGCACAAGCGACAGCAGCGAAAAGAAGATCATCTTGGCGCGTGCGGACGCACCTTGCTTGAAGAGTGGCGGCGGACTGTATTCCATCAAGGCGCCTTGGCCAAAGCGAAACGCACCGCTTGCATCACCGGAGACTGGTGAAAAGCGGCGATTTGCATCATTCCTGAACTATGTCTGGCTTATTCGTAAGAAAAGATCGACCCGAGTTTGTCCATGCGCTCCAGGGCCATGCCGGAGCCGCGTACCACGCACGTCAGCGGATCTTCCGCCACGATCACGGGCAAGCCGGTCTCTTCCATCAACAGGCGGTCGAGGTCGCGCAGCAAGGCGCCGCCGCCGGTCAGCATCATGCCCTTTTCGGCAATGTCGGCACCGAGTTCGGGCGGGGTCTGCTCCAGTGCGTTCTTCACTGCCGAGACGATGTTGTTCAAGGGATCGGTCAGCGCTTCGAGGATTTCGTTGGACGAGATCGTGAACGAGCGCGGGATGCCTTCCGACAGGTTGCGGCCCTTGACTTCCATCTCCTTGACTTCGGAGCCGGGGAAGGCCGAACCGATTTCCTTCTTGATCGCTTCGGCGGTCTGTTCGCCGATCAGCATGCCGTAGTTGCGGCGGATGTAATTGACGATGGCTTCGTCGAACTTGTCGCCGCCGACGCGCACCGACCCCTTGTACACCATGCCGCCCAAGGAGATGATGCCGACTTCGGTGGTGCCGCCGCCGATATCGACCACCATCGAGCCGGTCGCTTCCGAAACGGGCAAGCCCGCGCCGATCGCAGCTGCCATCGGCTCTTCGATCAGGTAGACCTGCGAAGCGCCGGCGCCGAGAGCGGATTCGCGAATCGCGCGGCGCTCCACCTGGGTCGAGCCGCAGGGCACGCAGATGATGATGCGCGGCGAAGGCTTGAAGAGCTTGGAATCGTGCACCATGCGGATGAATTGCTTCAACATCTGCTCGGTGACGGTGAAGTCGGCGATCACGCCGTCCTTCATCGGGCGGATCGCCTCGATGTTGCCGGGCACCTTGCCCAGCATTTGCTTGGCTTCCTTGCCGACTGCCTGGATGGTTTTCTTGCCGTTCGGGCCGCCTTGCTGACGGATCGCCACGACCGAGGGTTCGTCCAGCACGATACCCAGGCCGCGCACGTAAATCAGCGTGTTCGCGGTGCCGAGGTCGATCGCCAGATCATTGGAAAAATAGCTACGTAGAAATCCAAACATTAAAATTTTCCCGAAGCGCAATCTTGTTGCGCGTTATCTTTTCACAAGCCTTGTTAGAGTGGTTTTGATGCGGCGGCGAAGTCCTCATGGCGCCGATCAAGTATTAACCAGACATTCTACCTTATAATTTATCCGAATCAGTCGGCAAAAAAAGCAAAAATGCCGGTGGGATCGATGCAGGAAGCCTTGTTTTGACAAGTATTTATCGGGGTTAAGGCATTTGCCCAAGTTCCCCCGGATCGGCCTCCTCCAACCGCATTTCCGCCCCGTTTTTGCCCGACCCAACACCTTGGCATTCATCCGAAAATCATGTCCCTTACCCTTGAAGACGTCGACAAGCTGGTCAAACTGGCCCAGATCGACCTGACCGCCGAGCAAAAGCCGAAGATCCTCGAGCAGTTGAACGGGATTTTCAACCTGGTCGAACAAATGAAGGCTGTCGATACAAGCGGCGTCGAACCGCTGAACCAGCCCATCGAAGCCTACCAGGACCACGTGGCCCTGCGCCTGCGCGACGACGTTGTGACCGAGCCGAACCGGCGCGACGATTACCAGGCCGTCGCCCCGGCCGCGCAAGACGGCCTCTACCTCGTTCCCAAGGTCATCGAATAAGCCCCCCATGCATACCAAGACTCTGAAGCAGCTCTCGGCCCGGCTGCAAGCGCGTGAAGTTTCCGCGACCGAACTGGCCCAGCTTTACTTGAAGCGCATCGAGGCGCACAAGGATTTGAATGCCTTCCTCGACGTCAATCCCGAACTGACGCT
Organism: Burkholderiaceae bacterium; assembly: GCA_036391935.1. Lineage (GTDB taxonomy): Bacteria > Pseudomonadota > Gammaproteobacteria > Burkholderiales > Burkholderiaceae_D > PKWO01. The sequence goes on from DASVYZ010000497.1 coordinate 10,685, forward strand.
GAAGCAGGCTGCCGCTGCCGATGCGCGTATCGCCGCCGGCGATGCCGGCGTGCTGACCGGCGTGCCGATCGCGCACAAGGACATCTTCGTCACGCGCGGCTGGCGCTCCACGGCCGGCTCGCACATGCTGGAAAACTACGTCAGCCCCTTCGACGCCACCGTGGTCGAGCGTTTCAATGCGGCCGGCATGGTCACGCTGGGCAAGCTCAACTGCGACGAATTCGCCATGGGCGGCTCGAACGAGAATTCCTATTTCGGCCCGGTCAGGAATCCTTGGGACAAGGCCGCCATTCCCGGCGGTTCGTCGGGCGGTTCCGCCGCTGCCGTGGCGGCGCGCCTGGCGCCGGCTGCCACCGCCACCGACACGGGCGGCTCGATCCGCCAGCCTGCATCACTGTGCGGTGTCACGGGCATCAAGCCGACCTATGGCCGCGTCTCGCGCTTCGGCATGATCGCGTTCGCTTCCTCGCTGGACCAGGGCGGCCCGATCGCCCAGACCGCCGAGGACTGCGCCCTGTTGTTGAACGCGATGGCCGGCTTCGATCCGCGCGATTCGACCAGCGTCGAACGCGCCGATGAAGACTACACGCGCGACTTGAATGCCGACATCCGCGGCTTGAAGATAGGCGTGCCGCGCGAATTCTTCGGCAAAGGCATCGCGCCCGACGTGGAGCTGGCCGTGCGCGCCGCGCTGGCCGAATACGAAAAACAGGGTGCCGTGCTGGTCGACATCTCGCTGCCCAAGACCGAACTCTCCATTCCGGTGTACTACGTGATCGCCCCGGCCGAGGCCTCGTCCAACCTGTCGCGCTTCGACGGCGTACGCTACGGTCATCGCGCCAAGAACTACGACGGCCTGGTCGACATGTACCGCAAGACGCGCGCCGAAGGCTTTGGCGACGAAGTCAAGCGCCGCATCTTCGTCGGCGCCTACGTGCTGTCGCACGGCTACTATGACGCCTACTACCTGCAGGCGCAAAAGATTCGCCGCCTGATTGCGCAAGACTTCCAGGCCGCGTTCAAGCAATGCGACGTGATCATGGGCCCGGTTTCACCCACGGTAGCCTGGGACATCGGCGCCAAGGCCGACGACCCCGTAGCCAACTACCTGGCCGACATCTTCACGCTCTCTACCAGCCTGGCCGGCTTGCCCGGCATGTCGATTCCCTGCGGTTTCGGCCAGGGCGAGAAAAACGGCAAACGCCCGGTCGGCTTGCAGATCATCGGCAATTACTTCAACGAAGCCAGGCTGTTGAACGTCGCGCACCGCTTCCAGCAAGCGACGAATTGGCATACCAAGGCGCCAGAGTGAAGTTTTTCGCCTTCCTTGCCGCAATCGGGTTTGCCGGCGCCGTGCAGGCGCAGGAACTCGACGTGCATTTCTCTTGCGGCGTCAACGGCGATCAGCATGGCTTGAAAACCCTGTTTGCCGACAATGGCAGAATCCGTATCCACAGCACGACGATAGCGGAATTCAGCTGGGAATCGTCGGTCTTTCACGCCGGCAATGGCGTCGAATGCAGCATGGACCGGGACGATGGCCTGCATGCCGAATTCATCGGCGACGACAACCGCCCGGCCTGGCGCATCCTGCTCGATAATCCCGGGCAGGCGCGCGACCGGCGCGGCTACGACATGAGCCATGGCTTGAATTGCACCGTGCGCATCGAGCACATCGGCGACGAGATACACATCAATCCAAGCTGCCCCGCGCTGTGCGGATCGCGGCAAAATTTCTCGGAATTCCGTTTCAATACGAAAACCGGCAAATGCACATACGAAGAGTAAAAGGATAGTGCTATGAAGTGGGAAGTCGTAATCGGCCTGGAAACCCATGCCCAATTGACCACCGAATCGAAGATTTTTTCGGGTGCCTCGACGCGCTTCGGCGCCGAGCCGAATACCCAAGCCAGCCCGGTCGACCTGGCCCTGCCAGGCGTGCTGCCCGTGATGAACCGCGGAGCCGTCGAGCGCGCGATCCAGTTCGGCCTGGCCATCGGCGCCACGATCGCGCCGATGTCGAT
>DASVYZ010000498.1:0-2552 GCA_036391935.1 Burkholderiaceae bacterium
TCACCTACGTGCGCAACATCACCGATATCGACGACAAGATCATCAAGCGCGCCGTGGAAAACGGCGAGACGGTGTCGCAGCTGACGGCACGTTTCACCGCTTACATGGATGAGGACTTGCAGGCGCTGGGCATCCTGCCGCCGACCAACTCGCCGCGTGCAACGCAATACGTGCCGCAGATGCTGTCCATCATCGAACAACTGGAGTCGCGCGGCTTGGCCTACAAGGCCGAGGATGGCGACGTGAACTATGCCGTGCGCGAATTCCCCGGGTACGGCAAGCTCTCGGGCCGGAGCCTGGACGACTTGCGCGCCGGCGAGCGCGTCGATGTGAACACCGGCAAGCGCGACCCGCTCGACTTCGTGCTCTGGAAAGCGTCGAAGCCCGAAGAGCCCGAGGAAGTGAAATGGCCTTCGAAGTGGGGCAGCGGCCGGCCCGGCTGGCATATCGAGTGCTCCGCCATGTCTTGCGCCGTGCTCGGCGAACGCTTCGACATCCACGGCGGCGGTGCGGACCTGCAATTCCCGCACCATGAAAACGAAATCGCCCAATCGGAAGGCGCGCTCGGGCATCCTTTCGTCAATTATTGGTTGCACAACGGTTTCCTGCAAGTCGACAATGAAAAGATGTCGAAGTCGCTCGGCAACTTCTTCACCATCCGCGATGTGCTCAAGTCCTTCGATGCCGAAGTGGTGCGCTTCTTCATCGTGCGCGCGCAATACCGCAGCCCCCTGAACTATGCCGACGTCCATCTCGAGGACGCCAAGCAAGCCTTGACTGGCCTGTATAGGGCGTTAAAGGAAGTGGCGCCAGATGATGCGGCGCTGGACTGGGCCGAGGAATACGCCGCGCGCTTTGCCGAAGCGATGAATGACGACTTCAATACCCCGCTCGCCGTCGCGGCCTTGTTCGAACTGGCCGGAGCCGTCAACAAGACCAAGTCGCCGGCTTTGGCGCGCCAATTGAAAGCGCTGGGCGGCATCATCGGCCTGCTGCAGCGCGATCCGACCCAATTCCTGCAAGCCGGCCCCGCTGTGCCTGGCGCAGTCGGCGAAACGGAAGTGCTTGCCGCGATTGCGGCGCGTGCCGCGGCCAAGAAAGCAAAGAATTTCCCCGAGGCGGACCGTATTCGCAAGGAACTCTCCGGGCAAGGTATCGTGCTCGAAGACAAGCCCGACGGCACGACAGAATGGAGAAGGGCCTGAGCCCGGAGCCATATGGCCAATTCCACCACAGGTAGCGGACGCGCCACCGTTCCCACTTATTGGGACAACGCCAAGACCGAACTGATGAAGCGCGATCGTATCATGCGCAAGCTGATTCCGCAGTTCGGCGATTTACACCTGGCGGGCAAGAGCGATCCCTTCGTCACGCTGGCGCGTTCCGTCGTGGGCCAGCAGATATCGGTCAAGGCGGCCGAATCGGTATGGAACCGCTTTCTTGAACTCTGCCCCAAGTGCACGCCGGCGCAAGTGGTCAGGGCCGGCGAGAAGTTGACCGGTTGCGGTTTGTCCAAGCGCAAGGCCGAGTATATCCTCGACCTGGCCGACCATTTCAAGAACAAGCGCCTGCACGTCGATACCTGGGCCGAGATGGAAGACGAGGAAGTGATTGCCGAACTGGTCGGCATACGCGGCATCGGTCGCTGGACTGCCGAGATGTTCCTCATCTTCAACCTGCGCCGCCCCAACATCCTGCCGCTCGACGATGTCGGCCTGCTCAAGGGCATCAGCGTCAATTATTTCTCCGGCGAACCCGTGTCGCGCAGCGATGCGCGCGAAGTCGCCGCCAACTGGGAGCCGTGGTGCACGGTCGCCACCTGGTATCTCTGGCGCAGCCTGGAGCCGGTGCCGGTTGTGTAGGCCTCGGCCATGGAATCCCACGTTCATCCGCTGGAACAAGCCGTCGCGCAAGCGATGGCGGCATTTTCCCAGGTGCGCCGGATCGCAGTCGCCTTCAGCGGCGGGCTCGATTCGAGCGTACTGCTACACTTGTTGCAGGGTCATGCGGCGGGGCGCGATCTTCGGCTTCACGCGTTTCATGTGCACCATGGCTTAAGCGCCAATGCCGATCAATGGACGGCACATTGCCGGGCAATTTGCGCGCAGTTGAATCTGCCATTCGCCGTGCGTCATATCGAAGTCAAGCGCGATAGCGGCAGCGGCGTGGAGCAAGCGGCGCGCGATGCACGTTATGCCGCCTTGGGCGCCATGTGCGCCGAGCACGGCGTCGAACTGCTCTTTACCGCGCACCATCTCGATGACCAGGCCGAAACGGTGCTGTTGCAGCTGCTGCGCGGTTCCGGCATCGCCGGTATCGCCGGAATGGATAGCGCCAACCGCGCTCCGGGCCTGCTGGGCCACGCCGGCCTGACGATTGCACGCCCCCTGCTGGACATCTCACGTGCCGAGCTTGAAGACTATGCCTGTGTGCATGGCATCGCCAATATCGAAGACGAATCCAATGACGACATGCGCTACGCGCGCAATGCCTTGCGCCATGCCGTCATGCCTGTCCTCGAACAGCATTTCCCCGGCTTTGCGGTGCGCTTT
>DASVYZ010000499.1:0-2154 GCA_036391935.1 Burkholderiaceae bacterium
TCCGCTGGCTGCGGCGTAAAGCCGACACGGCCCAGCTGACCAACATCTCGCGCCGGATTCTCGACAACCTCTGGTCCATGCTGCGCCCGGGCGGCAAGCTGCTGTTCGTCACCTGCTCGCTCTGGCCGCAGGAATCGGCCGCCCAGGCCGATGCTTTCGCCGAGCGCAACCGCGCCACGCGCCTGCCCGCTCCGGGGCAATTGCTGCCCGGCGGCGAACAAGACCAGGACGGCTTGTTTTACGCCCTGTTCGAAAAGCCAAGCTGAACTTTCGCAGCGCGGCCGACTCGGAAACCACGCAGTGCGGCATTCCGTTGCAAAAAAATTGGGATTTGCATAAATTTTCCCCGATTTGACTTGAAATATTGCGGTAAGGCCGTGCAAAACTGGTCTAATAGGAAAAGCCGCTACAATAACCGGCCTCGCGGTTCCCGCAGCCGGGCACCGATCAACTTTTTTCTGCGGTAGCGACCGCTTTGTGGCACGCGTGACAAGACGAATCTTCGAGATCATCAAGGGCGGTTTGCTGGCAGCGCTGCTGCTCGCCCTGACGCTCGCGCAAGCGCCGGCCTTGGCCGCCGAAGGGATCGAAATCGTCCAGGCCCACCTTGAAGGTTCGCCCGAGGGCTACCGCCTCTCGGCCACCTTTGCCTTCGAACTCAATCCGACGCTGGAAGACGCCATCAACCACGGCATCCCACTCCATTTCACGACTCAGGTGGAAATCAAGCGGCCTCGTTGGTACTGGTTCGACGAATCTACCATCCAGGCGGAAAACGCGGTCATCCTTTCCAAGAACCTGTTGACCAACGAATACCAGGCCAACGTCATCGGCGGCGTGCAACGCAGCTTCCACACGCTGGAAGAAGCGCTCGAATTGATGCGCCACCCGAGCCGCTGGATCGTCGCCGATCGCGGCGCGCTCAAATCGGGCACGACATACCATGTCACGATGCAGATGCAGCTCGATATCAACTCCTTGTCCATGCCGATCCGTTTCGACCGCCTCAATAATAGCGATTGGCGCTTCGCCACCGATAAAAAGTCCTTCTCGTTCAAGGCAGACTGACCGTGGTACGCGCGTTGAGGTATTTCCTGCTGATCGGCGGCCCCGTCATCTGCATCCTGCTGTTTCTTCTCGTCATGGCCTCGGACAATTCGGCCGTCTTCGAAAAGAATTATTTCTGGCTGCTTGGCGTGAATGCGCTGCTCGCGCTGGCCCTGCTGGTCTCGGTCATTTCGCTGGTGGTGCGGTTATACCGCAACTATCGGCAAAAGCAATTCGGCTCGCGCCTGATGGCGCGCCTGGTGCTGCTGTTCGCCGTCATCGGCATCCTGCCCGGCACGGTGATCTACCTGGTGTCGGTGCAATTCGTGTATCACTCGATCGAGTCGTGGTTTGACGTCTCGGTCGAATCGGCGCTCGACTCGGGCTTGAAACTCGGCCAGACCGCGCTCGAATCGCAATTGAACGACTTGCTGGCCAAGGGCCGCAGCGTGGCGCTGGAAATCTCCGACCTGCCTCCCGTGGGCCAGGCCACGCAATTGACCAAGCTCTACGAATCCAACCCCACGCTGGAAGCCACGGTCGTGACGGCCAACGGGCGCGTACTGGCCGATGCCGGCAGCATGGTGGCCAGCCAGGCGCCGGATTTGCCGACTGCCGCCATGATCAAGCAGGCCCGCCTGACGCGCGGCTATTCGGCACTGGAAAGCCGCGATGCAACCGACAGCGGCAGCGCCGATCTGCGCATGCGCGTGGTGCTCGCCATCCCGCCTTCCTCGGCCGAGTGGAGCGGCCAGGAAGCGCGTTTCCTGCAATTGCTGCAGCCGATACCGAGTTCGCTGGCGGTCAACGCCAAGGCCTTGTCCGACACCTCGCGCGAATACCACGAGCGCTCGCTCGGCCGCACGGGCTTGCGCAAGATTTATATCGAGACGCTGACCTTGACCCTGCTTCTGGCCACGTTTTGCGCGGTGGCGGCCGGCTTCGTCATCTCCAGCAACCTGGCCAAGCCGCTCCTGCTGCTGGCCGAGGGCACCAAGGCCGTGGCCGAGGGCAATCTCTCACCGCGCCCCATCGTCGCCAGTTCCGACGAACTGGGCACCTTGACCCAATCGTTCGACACCATGACGCGCCAGTTGGCCGATGCGC
>DASVYZ010000500.1:0-3369 GCA_036391935.1 Burkholderiaceae bacterium
AGGGCCATGATCTGCTCGGCCACGGTATCGAGGAAGCGGGCACGTTCATGGTCGGGCAAGGCGCGGAAGGTGTCGAACGCCTGTTGCGCCAGCACGCAAGCCTGGTCGATCTGTTCGGCGTCGACGGCAAAAAATAGCGGCTCCAGTTTTTCGCGCCTGGACGGATCGAAGGCTTGGGACGCATTACCCGTACCGCGCACTTCCGCGCCGCCGATCAAGGCATGGCCGGTGATATTCATAGGGGCTTCACTTTCTCGAAAACGGTTGATGCAACGGCGAGGCGGTTGCGCAAGGCCGGACCGAAGGCGGGTGCTTCGATCTCGAAGATTTCGCCGGGTTGCACGGAGATGGCGTCGGCGAAGCTCAGCGTCGCGGTGCCGAAGAAATGGATATGCACGTCGCCGGGGCGGCGGAACAGGCCGTATTTGAAGTGGTGGTATTCCAGGTTGGCGATCGTGTGCGACATGTTTTGCTCGCCGCTGAGGAAAGGCTTTTCCCAACGCACCTTGCCGGCCGCATCGCGCACGCGCGAGGTGCCGGCGATGTGCGCAGGCAAGTCGCCCACCAGCAGCGCCGGGCCGAGACCGCACATGCGCAGCTTGGAATGGGCCAGGTAGAGATAATTCTGCCGCTCGGTCACGTGGTCGGAAAACTCGTTGCCGATGGCATAGCCGAGACGGCAGGGCACGCCGTCGTCGCCGATCACGTAGAGGCCGGCAATTTCGGGTTCTTCGCCGCCGTCGAGCGCGAAATCGGGCATGACCAGCGCCTGTTCCGATGCGGCGACGATGGAGCCGTCGCCCTTGTAAAACCATTCCGGCTGTACGCCGACGCGGCCTGCATCAGGCTTGCCGCCTTCCACGCCCATGCGGAACATCTTCATGCTGTCGCTCAGGCTCTCGACATCGCCGCCGATCTTTTTGTGCATGGCATCGCGCGTGTCGGCACTGCCGAGATGCGTCAGGCCGGTGCCGGTGACGTAGCTGTGCGCCGGATCGGCATGGTCGAGCGGCGGCAGCAGGCGCCCGGCCTTGGCCACCTCCTCGAAAGAGTGCGTCTCTCCCGATACAGCCTTCTGCGCCAATTGCGCAATGCCTTGCGACGTGCGCATCGCGTCTTGCGCCAGCGCGTAGGTGGTGCCAACCCCCGCGAGCGCACGCAAGGTATCGCCTTCAAGGATGCCGACGCGGCGAACGCCGCTTTGGCTTAAGAATTGAACGAGTAACATCCTGCCTCCATCAATGCGAATGCTTGGGTACGGCCGAGCCGCGGCTGCCGACAAGGAAATCGAAATCGCAGCCTTCATCCGCCTGCAACACATGATCGACATAGAGCTGCTGATAGCCGCTCTTCGGGCCCGCTTCCATGGCCGCGGCGCGCTCCTTCAAGCGCTGTGCCATTTCTTCGTCGCTGATCTCGACCGACAGCGAGCCGTTGCGGCAATCGAGCGCAATCCAGTCGCCGTCGCGCACCGCGCCGAGCGGGCCGCCCGCCATCGCTTCCGGAGCCACGTGCAGCACCACGGTGCCGTAGGCCGTGCCGCTCATGCGCGCATCGGAAATACGCACCATGTCCTTGATGCCCTGGGCCAGCAGCTTGGGCGGCAAGCCCATGTTGCCGACTTCGGCCATGCCGGGATAACCCTTGGGACCGCAATTCTTCATCACCAGCACGGAATCGGCATCGACGTCGAGCTCGGGGTCGACGATGCGCTCCTTGTAATGCTCGAAATTCTCGAACACCACGGCACGGCCGCGGTGCTGCATCAGATGCGGCGAGGCGGCCGAGGGCTTGAGCACGGCACCGCGCGGCGCGAGGTTGCCGCGCAAGATGCAGATGCCGCCATCTTCGATCAAGGGCTGGTCGAGCTTGCGGATCACTTCGTCATTGTAGATCGGCGCTTCCTGGCAGTTTTCCCACAGGCTCTTGCCGTTGACGGTCAAGGCGTTCTTGTGCGGAATCAAGCCGCTTTCACCAAGGCGGCGGATCGCGCCGGGCAAGCCGCCGGCGTAGTAAAACTCCTCCATCAGGTAGCGGCCCGAGGGCATCAGGTCGACGATGGTCGGTGTGCCGCGCCCGATCGCGGTCCAGTCTTCCAGCTCGAGCGGCACACCGATGCGGCCGGCGATGGCCTTCAAGTGGATCACGGCATTGGTCGAACCGCCGATGGCGGCATTGACGCGGATGGCGTTCTCAAACGCCTCGCGCGTCAGCACCTTGGACAACTTCAATTCTTCCCACACCATTTCGACGATGCGGATGCCCGACATATGGGCCAGCACATAGCGCCGCGCATCGACCGCGGGAATCGCGGCATTGTGCGGCAGCGTGGTGCCCAGCGCTTCTGCCATGCAGGCCATGGTCGACGCCGTGCCCATGGTGTTGCACGTGCCGGCCGAGCGCGACATGCCCGATTCGGCCGACATGAATTGATGCATGGTGATGCTGCCGGCCTTGACCGCCTCGTGCAATTGCCACACGGCCGTGCCGGAACCGATATCCTTGCCGTCGAGCTTGCCGTTCAACATGGGCCCGCCGCTGACGACGATGGTGGGAATGTCGCAGCTGGCCGCCCCCATCAGCAAGGCCGGCGTGGTCTTGTCGCAGCCGACCAGCAGCACCACCGCATCCATCGGATTGCCGCGGATCGATTCTTCGACATCCATGCTGGCGAGGTTGCGCGTCAACATGGCGGTAGGGCGCAGATTGGATTCGCCGTTGGAGAAAACCGGGAATTCGACGGGGAAGCCGCCGGCTTCAAGTATGCCGCGCTTGACGTGCTCGGCGAGCTTGCGGAAGTGGGCGTTGCAGGGAGTCAGTTCAGACCAGGTATTGCAGATGCCGATGATGGGCTTACCCTGGAATTCGTGATCGGGAATCCCCTGGTTCTTCATCCAGCTGCGATACATGAAGCCGTTCTTGTCCTGGGTGCCGAACCACTGGGCAGAGCGTAATGCGACCTTCTTCTTGGTGTCTGACATGCCTTCCTCTATGTTCGATACGTGCCGCCGATGCCGAAACTGCCGGCCGGCGCCGATAGGGGAATACTAAATAAATCAACGATGTCAATCCAATGACTTTTTGTTTTTCATTGATATCGAAATGAATATCAATCTTCGAATGGAAAAATAGAGGCAACGACGGACGGCAAGGCAAAGGCGGATTGTGGGTTGTACCGGACGTCGCGCGTTGAGAGAAGCGATCGGATCCCCGCCCGACCCAACGCAACTGATGTCAATACGTCAGGTGCGTTTGTTAAGAGCCTGTTTATGATCTGTTTGACATGCACGCAGCTCCGCAAACCGGTCGAATGCTAGGCGCAGCGACGCGTCGTAGCGGTGCTACGGCAAGGAGCTGCAACAACGCAAG
>DASVYZ010000501.1:0-4313 GCA_036391935.1 Burkholderiaceae bacterium
AAGGCTGGGTGGCGACGACACTGCCGGCTATTTCCTCGATGCGCTGTTCGTTGCCGTCGCGCTGTGCCTGATCCTTGCGTTCGCACTTTATCTGGTGGCGCGTTCGCGCAGGGTCGATCGCCTGGCCCGCAAGCTGGCCGAACAGGAAGTGCAGCGCCTGGAGGCTTTGCGCAGCGAGGAAAAGGTCAAGGCCGATCACGATCTGTGGTCGGAGCAGTTGAAGGGCGAAGTGGCGCTCGAGGCGCAGAAGGCGCATGCCGAAGAAATGTTGCGCACGGTGCGGACCGCCGCCGACGAGGCATTGGCGGCTGAGCTGCTGCGCTTCCAGATGGAGCAGGAAGAAGCCGGCTTGGCCTTTTCCAACGAACTGCGCCGCCTGCAGGACGCCTTGCGCGCCGAACAAGCGAAAAACGAAGACGTGGTGAAGACGGCCAAGGCGCGCGCCGATCAGGCCATCGATGCCTACGATCAGATGGCGGCGCGCGAACTGGTCTATGCGCACAAACAGAATGACGATCTGCAGGAAGTCTTGAATGCCGAGAAAGAGGCGCGCAAGGTGCTTGAAATGAAAGTGGCCGACGCCTTGCAGCAAGTCGAGACGCTCAAGCAGCGCGAGCTGCGCCTGAACGAGGCGATCCAGGCGGAGCGGCGCGCGCGTGCCGCGGATGCGCGCATTGCCACGGAAAAATTAAAGGCCGCGCAACAGGCCGCAGCCGCCTTGCAGGCGTCGCTGGCTGCCACGCGCGCGCTCAATGCCGACCTGGAACGGCGTGCCGAAGAGGCCCTGAAGGCGGCGCAGCGATTAGCTGGAACCGAACAAAAATCTTCCGGCGCAGAGGCGGCGCCGCCTGGCGTGCAGCGCACGCTATGACGCCAAGGCGATCGATCCGACTGTTTCAGACGGCGTTGATATCGGCTTCTGTGGTAAATGAATCCGCGTAGAATTCCTGCGCAGGCAATTTGCACTGCCCGGTGAAATCGCGCTTGGCCGATTCGACCACGATCGGCGCACCGCAGGCATAGACCTGGTGGCCGGACAGATCGGGATAGTCGGCGATCACGGCCTGGTGCACGAAGCCGGTACGGCCGCTCCAATTGTCTTCCGGCAGGGCGTCGGACACCACGGGCACGTACTTGAAATTGGGCAGCGTGGCGGCCCATTGTTCGCATAGCGCGTGCATGTACAAATCCTTGGGACGGCGTCCGCCCCAATAGAGCGTGACGGGGCGCTGCGACTTGTTGTGTTCGAGCTGTTCGACGATGGCCTTGATCGGCGCAAAGCCCGTACCGGATGCCAGCATGACGATGGGCTTATCGGAATCCTCGCGCAGGAAGAACGTGCCCAGGGGCCCTTCGAAGCGCAGGATGTCGCGTTCCTTCATCGTGCCGAACACGTGGTCGGTGAAGTAACCGCCGGGCATATGGCGGATATGCAGCGTGACGTGCTCGTCCTTGTGGGGCGCATTGGCCATGGAATAGCTGCGGCGCTTGCCATCCTTTAGCAGGAATTCGATGTATTGGCCGGCGAGATACTGCAGCCTTTCGTTGGCGGGCAATTGCAGCGATACCACCACCACGTCGTCGGCCACCTTTTCGATCTTCGCCACGCGCGTCGGCATCTTCTTGATCTGGATGCCGCCTACGCCTTCCACTTCACGTGCCTCGATGACGAGGTCCGATTGCGGCTTGGCGCAGCAGAACAGCGTCTGGCCCTGGGCCTGCTCGGCAGCAGAGAGCGCGCGTTCCTGGTGCTTGGCCAATTCGATCGAGCCGGAAACCAGCTTGCCTTTGCAACTGCCGCAGGCGCCGTTCTTGCAGCCATAGGGCAGGCCGACGCCGGAACGGATGGCGGCGGCAAGGACGGTTTCGTCGGCCTCGCAAGTGAAGTGGTGGCCGCTCGGTTGGACGCTGATCTGGAAGCTCATGATTGGTTAAGCGATTGATTCTTTTGACGAATCCGGCATTTTCGCATTTTTTTGAAGCGAGGGGCGGGAAGAGGTGTTGCGAAGCGCCGATTTATGATCAATTTGGCAGGCGGGTGGGGAGCGAAGCCCAACATGGCGGACATCAATGCCTTATGTTCGTTTTGATAGGGCAGGTTACTACGAGATCTGTTTGTCGGATAATCTCACGATCATGAAAAAACACCAATCCCGCCTGCTTGTGATCGGTTGCGGCGACGTCGGCATGCGTTTATTGGCGTTGTTGCGCGGGCGCTATCGCCTCTATGCCGTGACTCGCCGGGCCGAGCAGGCCGAAGCCATACGTGCCGCCGGCGCCACGCCGATTGTCGCCGACCTGGATCGGCCGGAAACCCTGGCGCGCTTGTCACGCCTGGCGCGCCGTATCGTGCATCTGGCACCGCCGCCAAATACGGGAGAACGCGATACGCGCACACGCAGGCTGATTTCTTTTCTGCCTCCGTTCGCACACCTGGTCTATGTCAGCACCACGGGCGTCTACGGCGATTGCGCCGGCGAGCTGGTGCATGAAACGCGCAGGGTGAACCCGCAAAGCGCACGCGCCGCGCGTCGCGTCGATGCCGAGCAATGCCTGCGCACCTGGGCGAAGCGCAGCGCTTCGCGATTGTCGATTTTGCGCGTGCCGGGCATCTATGCGCGCGAACGCTTGCCGATCGAACGTTTGCAAAGCGGCACGCCGGCCCTGCGTGCGGAAGACGATGTCCATACCAACCACATCCATGCCGACGACCTGGCGCGCATCATCGCCCTGGCGCTCGAACGCGGTGCGGCCAATCGCGTGTACCACGCGACCGACGACAGCGAGATGAAAATGGCGGATTACTTTGAGGCGGTCGCGCACGCCTTTGACCTGCCTGTGCCGCCGCGTTTGCCGCGGGAGGAATTGCGCGCGCAGGTGTCGCCTATGCTGTACTCGTTCATGGCGGAATCGCGCCGGCTCGATAACCGGCGCATCAAGCAAGAGTTGGGCGTGCGCTTGCGCTATCGCGACGTGGCGAGTGCGCTGAAGGCGTTTACCGAACCGAAGTCTTGAGTAAATCCCAACCCAGTTCGCGGCGGATCTGCTTGATGTCGGGCAGCGGCTTGTGTTGCACAAGGCGTTGCGAAAGCCAGTCGCGCACTTGCTGCTTGGTGGGATAGTTCTTCGTGCTCATCATGGCCTCCTGCTTTCAGGCTAGTGCATGCCGCGCATGCGGCAAACTGCGGACAGCGATGTGACTCCCATCTTGTTCATGCTTTGACTTGTTACACCTGCAAGCGGCAAAAGCATCGATAATGACCGTCACGACCCTATAACGGACGAAACGGGAGCGGGTTGACCCCACGCGGGAGGAATATTTTTGGAGACGTACATGCAGATTGAGAAACCGGCATCTTCCAAATTGGCAACCGTCTTGCGTGTCACGAGCGGCAACTTTCTCGAGATGTTCGATTTCTTCCTGTTCGGCTTATTCGCTGAACAGATTGGCCGCGCGTTCTTCCCGTCGGCAAACGAATTCGCGCAACTGATGTCCACCTTCGCCACCTACGGCGCGGGCTTCCTGATGCGGCCCCTGGGTGCGCTGGTGCTTGGCCCCTATATCGACCGCATAGGCCGGCGCCGCGGTTTGATCGTGACCTTGTCCATCATGGCGAGCGGCACGGTGCTCATTGCCTTTGTGCCGGGCTATGACGCCATCGGGGCAGCGGCCCCCGTGCTGGTCCTGATCGGGCGCCTGCTGCAAGGTTTTTCCGCCGGCGTGGAGCTGGGCGGTGTATCGGTCTATCTTTCCGAAATGGCTACGCCCGGGCATCGCGGCTTTTATGTGAGCTGGCAATCGGGCAGTCAACAAGTGGCCATCATTGTGGCGGCGGCGATCGGCTATGCCGTCAATGCCTGGCTCGGCGCCGACGTGATTGCGAACTGGGGCTGGCGCATTCCGTTCTTTGTCGGCTGCATGATCATCCCTTGCATCTTCGTCATCCGCCGTTCGCTGGAAGAGACAGAAGCATTCAAGTCGCGCGCGCATCGGCCGGACGCGCGCGAAATCATGCGATCCATCGTCGAGAACTGGGGCCTGGTCGGCGCAGGAGTCATGCTGGTCTTGATGACCACGGTGTCGTTTTACCTGATCACGGTGTATACGCCGACCTTCGGCAAAAGCGTGCTGCACCTGTCTACGCTGGACAGCCTGCTCGTGACTTTGTGCATCGGCATCTCGAATTTGTTCTGGCTGCCGATCATGGGGGCGTTGTCCGATCGGATCGGCCGCAAGCCCATTTTGCTGGTTTTTACCGTGCTGACCATCGCGACGGCATATCCTGCGCTGTCATGGCTGGTTGCCGCACCCG
>DASVYZ010000502.1:0-2002 GCA_036391935.1 Burkholderiaceae bacterium
CATGTTCCAGATGGGCGGCATCGGCCCGATGTTCGGCCAGGTCGGTTTCTTCCACAAGTTTGCCGGCCGCGAGTACGAAGACAAGCGCCCGCGCGACCGCTACGTGGCCGAATCGCGTCGCCTGCTGGAAGTGCTGGACAAGCATCTCGCGGGCAGGCAATGGATATTGGGCGACGAATACAGCATTGCCGATATCGCGACCTTTCCCTGGGTGAGGAACCTCGGCGGATTTTATGAGGCGGGCGAACTGGTCGGCATCAAGGATTTTGCCGAGGTGAACCGCGTGCTGGAAGCTTTCCTCGCTCGGCCCGCGGTTGCCCGAGGCTTGCAGATACCTAAACGAAGTTAGACCCCCTCTCCCGCGAGCGGGAGAAGGAGTTTGTCAGGAGACGGCAGTGACATCCCCATTTTCGCAACGCTTCCCCATCAAGACCATCGCCGACGTCGAACGTCTTGAAGCGATTCCGCTGGAACAGTCGCTGACCGTCCAAAGCACCTACGAAATCTTCCGCAATTCGGCGCAAGCCTTTGGCGACAAGACCGCGCTGACCTTCCTCAGGACGGCCGAGCCGGACGACGAACCGCTGCGATTGTCGTATGCCGAACTGTTCGGCGGCATCAACCGGACCGCCAATCTGCTGCACGGCTTGGGTGTGGGGAAGGATGATGCGATCGCCATCCTGCTGCCGGCCTGTCTCGACTACCATCTCGCGCTTTGGGGCGGCGAGGCGGCGGGCATCGTGCAGCCCTTGAATCCCCTGCTCTCGGAAGAAAAGCTTGCTTCGCTGATGGACGCCGCCAAGGCCAGGGTCCTGGTCGCCTACGGCGCCGACGGCGATGCCGACATGTGGGGCAAGGCGCAAAGGCTCAAACAGGCCGTGCCCTCGCTGCGGCATGTGTTGCGCGTCACGCCCATCGATGAAGCACCGCAGCCGGGCGATTTCGGGGACTTGCTTGCCGCCGGGCCGGCTGATCGGCTCGTGTCCGGCCGGAATATCGCCAAAAGCGACATTGCCGCCTATTTCCACACCGGCGGCACTACCGGTGCGCCGAAGCTGGCCCGCCACAGCCATGGCGCACAAGTGTTCACGGCCTGGGCCAGCGTGCAGATGCAGGGCATGTCCCCTGCGGACGTGACGATCAACGTGTTCCCGCTGTTCCACGTCGCCGGCACGCTGCCCGGCGCGCTGACCGCGTTCTCGGCCGGGGCTGAAACGGTGATTCCCACGGCGGGCCTGATGCGCAACCGCGCCGTGCTGGCCAATTACTGGCGCCTCGCGGCGAAGTACCGTTCCACCGTGATGGCGGCCGTGCCGACGGTGCTGGCGGCGCTGACCAATGTGCCCATCGATGCGGACATTTCCAGCATCAAGTATTGCCGCACCGGGGCCGCGCCGCTGGCGCCCGAACTGGCGGCGCGCTTCAAGAAGCTCACGGGTCTGCACGTGCATGAAAGCCTGGGCATGACCGAGATGGCCGGCATTTCGAGCATC
The DNA here is from genome assembly GCA_036391935.1 of Burkholderiaceae bacterium. GTDB lineage: Bacteria > Pseudomonadota > Gammaproteobacteria > Burkholderiales > Burkholderiaceae_D > PKWO01. Next base: position 1,494 of record DASVYZ010000502.1, read on the forward strand.
ACGCCGGTCGGGGTCGAAGCGCAGGCCGGCTGCGTCGGCCTGCGCCTGCCGCATACGCAATGGCGCATCGCGGCGCTCGACGAGCATGGCAAGGCCTCAGGCCGGGACGTGCCGCGCGGTGAAATCGGCATGGTGATGTTCAAGTCGCCCAATCTGTTTTCCGGCTTCGTCGATGCGCGCGACAACGAAGGCGTGATCACGCCTGACGGCTGGCTCGCCACGGGCGACCTCGGCTGGATCGACGGCGAGGAGCGCTTGCACCTGAGCGGCCGCTCGAAGGACTTGATCATACGCGGCGGCCACAATATCGACCCGAAGACGATAGAAGATGCGCTGGGTACTCACCCGGCGGTGCAGATCTGCGCGGCGGTAGGCGCGCCCGATGCCTATGCCGGCGAATTGCCGGTGCTGTTCGCCACGCTCGTGCCCGGTGCGAGCGCGACGGAAGTGGAATTGCTGGCTTACGCCGCCGAACGCGTCGATGAAGGCCCGGCCAGGCCGAAATCGGT
>DASVYZ010000503.1:0-3342 GCA_036391935.1 Burkholderiaceae bacterium
GCCGCCAAGGATTTCCCGGTCAAGGCGCGCGGCATGGATTGGCAAGCCTTCTTCGACGGCGCCGGACTCTCGGGCCAGCAAGCGATCAACGTCTGGCATCCGGGCGCCGCCGCGGGCGAAGCCGCCCTGGTGGGCAGCAAACCGCTCGCCGTATGGAAGGATTACCTGGCCTTCCACGCCATCAACCATTTCTCCGGCTCGCTCTCTTCGGTGTTTTCCGATGAGCACTTCAACTTCTACGGCAAGGTGCTCTCGGGCGTGCCGCAGCAGGAACCGCGCTGGAAGCGCGGCGTGAACTCGACCAACGGCGCCCTGGGCGATGCAGTCGGCAAGCTCTATGTCGACAAGTATTTTCCGCCGGAGGCCAAGGCGCGCATCCAGGCCATCGTCGCCAACCTGATCCATGCCTTCGACGAGCGCATCGATCATCTCGAATGGATGGCCCCGGCCACCAAGGCCGAAGCCAGGGCCAAGCTCAAGACGCTCTACGTCGGCGTCGGCTACCCCGAGCACTGGACCGATTACACCGGCCTCGAGATCAAGCCGGACGACGCGCTCGGCAACCGCATGCGCGCCGAGGAGCACGCCTACAAGCGCGCGCTGGCCAAGTTCGGCAAGCCGGTGGACCGCACGGAGTGGGCCATGGTGGCCCAGATCGTCAATGCCGTGAACCTGCCGCTGCAAAACTCGCTGAACTTCCCGGCCGGCATCCTGCAGGCCCCGTTCTTCGATCCGGCCGCGCCGGACGCCGTCAACTACGGCTCGATCGGCGCCACCATCGGCCACGAAATCAGCCACAGCTTCGATGACGAAGGCGCGCAGTTCGATTCGCAAGGCCGCCTGCGCAACTGGTGGACCAAGGAAGACCTGGAACACTTCCACAAGTCTTCCGCCGCGCTGGCCGCGCAATTCTCGGCCTACAAACCTTTCCCGGACCTGGCGGTGAAAGGGCAGCAGACGCTGTCGGAAAACATCGCCGACCTGGCCGGCCTGAATGCCGCGCTCGATGCCTACCACGCTTCGCTGAAGGACCCGTCGCAAGCGTCGGACCAGCAATTCTTCATTGCCTACGCCGAAAGCTGGCGCACCAAGGAACGCGATTCGGTCATGCGTCTGCAGATCGCCACCGACGGCCACGCCCCGGCGCAGTACCGCGTCGAAACCGTGCGCAACCTCGATGCCTGGTACAAGGCCTTCGACGTACAGCCCGGCCAGTCGCTGTACCTGAAGCCGGAAGACCGCGTGCGTATCTGGTAAAACCTTCGGCCCCGGGCATGCCCGGGGCCGGTCCGCCCCTCGCTGCCACCTTCCTGATTGCTGCCTCCCTTGCCGTTGCCACCATTCTTGAGCGCCCTGCGGCGCGACCGTTTCTTCCATGCGCTCCTGATCGCGCTGGCGGTGTTGTCCCTGATTGCGCCGAAAACGGCCCCTGCCTACATCGATCTGGTCGACTGGACCACGATCGCCACGCTGGGCGGCTTGCTGCTCCTGACCAAGGCCCTGGAATTGAGCGGCTACCTGGAACGGCTGGGCGCAAGGCTGGTGGAAATGCTGCCCGACGAACGCGCGCTGGCCTACTTCCTGGTCGCGGCCACGGCCTTGCTGGCCATGATCCTGACCAACGACGTGGCCCTGTTCGTGGTCGTGCCGCTCACGCTGGGCTTGCGCGCCTCGATCGCGCTACCCATCGTGCGGCTGGTGGTGTTCGAAGCCATGGCGGCCAATGCCGGCTCGGCCTTGACGCCGATAGGCAATCCGCAAAACCTGTTCCTGTGGCAGTTTTCGCAGGAGGGTTTCGGCGCGTATTGCCTGGCGATGCTGCCGCTGTTCCTCATCGCCGCCGTTCCGCTGGCCGCGCTGTGCCGGTTTGCTTTCCCGGCCGTGAGGCTCGAAGTGCATCCCGACGGCGGGGCAGGGCGCATCGATGCGAACTTGCTGGGCCTCGCGCTTGGCCTGTACCTGCCCTTCCTGGTGCTGGCCGATGCGCATCACGGCATTGCGGCCTTGGCTGCCATGCTGCTGCTGTTTGCCGTGTTCGCGCGGCGGGCGCTGTTCCACACGGATTGGGGTTTGATTCTGGTGTTCGTGCTGATGTTCATCGATTTGCGCCTCCTGGCCATGCTGCCGCAGGTGAAGCAACTGGCGGCCGGGATCGGCATGCAAGACCCGCGCAGGCTGTATGCCGCCGGCATGGCTGCGTCGCAGGTCATCAGCAATGTGCCGGCGGCGATCCTGCTGGCCGAGACCAGCCGCGACTGGCGCACCATCGCCTTCGCGGTCAACCTCGGCGGCTTCGGCTTCATCATGGGGTCGCTGGCCAACATCATCGCGCTCAGGATGATTCCCGGACGCGGGGCGTTCGGCATGTTCCATGCGTATTCCATTCCCTTCCTGCTGCTGGTGGCGGCGTTGGGCTATGGTTATCTTTTCTTTGCCTCAAACTGAGGACTATCGTCAAAACAGGACATCCAACATGAAAATGAATAAAACCGGAGTGGCGTCGGCGGCCATGGCTTGCCTGCTGGCCGCAACCCAGGCGCAGGCACAGGCGCCGGCCGCGTCCGCAGCCGACAAGGAAACCCTGCTCCGCATCCGCGATGCGGCCATGGGCACGGATTACGCCTACCAGCGCCTGACCGACCTGACCGACCTGGTCGGGCCGCGCCTGTCGGGCTCGCCCGGTGCGGCGGCGGCCGTCGACATGGTATCGGCCGAAATGAAAAAGATCGGCATGCAAGTCACGCTGCAACCGGTCAAGGCGCCGCACTGGGTGCGTGGGGCCGAAACGGCCGAACTCGTCGACTACCAGGGCCGCCCCGCCGGCATCACGCAAAAGCTGGTCTTGACCGCGCTCGGCGGCTCTTCCGCCACGCCTGCGGCCGGCATCACGGCACCGGTGCTGCTGGCGCACGACATGGACGACCTGAACGCGCACAAGGACCAGGTGAAGGGGGCCATCGTCGTGTTCGACGCCCCCTTCGACGAGCAGCTCGCGCAAGCCGGCCGCGCCGGCAATGCCTATGGCGAAGCCGGCAAGTACCGTTTCGTCGGCCCGGCTGCGGCATCGAAGCTCGGCGCGGCCGCCGCGCTGGTGCGCTCGGTCGGCGGCGCCAACTACCGCGTGCCGCACACCGGCATGACCGGCTGGGGCGATGGCGTCAAGCCGATTCCCGCCGGCGCCCTGACTGCCGAAGACGTCATGCTGATCGACCGCCTTTACGCCCACGGCCCGGTCAAGATGCACTTGACACTGACGCCGCAAACCCTGCCCGACGTCGATAGCGCCGACGTGCTGGCCGACATCCCCGGCAGCGACAAGGCCGACGAACTGGTGCTGATTTC
>DASVYZ010000504.1:0-4194 GCA_036391935.1 Burkholderiaceae bacterium
AGGAGACGAAGGACAACGACATTTACGCAGCCGACCGCTAAAGCAATATTCTCCGCAGCACTCCTCTTGCCGCCGGCCTCAAACCGGCGGCTTTTTAGTCGCGGCGCGTCATCCATCGACTATGTCATATTGAAAATTTCCACAAAGAAACCGATCATCGCGCCTTTACAATAATTTTCAACTGGTATGCCCACTTCCCGGGAGTTTTTGCTGTCCAAATGCTAAAAGATTTGGTATCGTCCCTCTAGTGTAGGAATAATGCCCCATACCATATTGATGCCACTGTAATACCAATACAATTATTACTATATGAAAACCTTTGAGCGGCTGGGGACCCCACTGTCTGCCACAGCCACGAAAATCATGCTGCTCGGCTCCGGCGAGTTGGGCAAGGAAGTCATCATCGCATTGCAGCGCCTGGGCGTTGAAGTGGTCGCGGTCGACCGTTATGCCGATGCGCCGGGCCACCAGGTCGCGCACCGCGCCCACGTCATCAACATGACCGACGGCGTCGCGCTGGCTGCGCTGATCGCGCAGGAGCAGCCCGACCTCGTCGTGCCCGAAATCGAAGCCATCGCCACGCCCACCCTGGTCGAGCTGGAAAATGCCGGCAAAGTGACGGTAGTGCCGACGGCGCGCGCCGCCTGGCTCACCATGAACCGTGAGGGCATACGCCGGCTTGCCGCGGAAGAGCTGCAATTGCCGACCTCGCCCTATCGCTTCGCCGACAGCCTGGAAGAATTGCGCGCGGCTTGCGCGGAAATCGGCTTCCCCTGCGTCATCAAGCCTGTCATGTCGTCTTCCGGCAAGGGCCAATCGAAGATCGATAGTGCGGCCGAAGTCGAGGCCGCGTGGAACTATGCCGCCGCCGGCAGCCGCGTCGATGCGGGCCGTGTGATCGTGGAAGGCTTCATCGATTTCGATTATGAAATCACCCTCCTGACCGTGCGCGCGCTCGACGAGAGCGGCCAGGTGCAAACGCATTTTTGCGAGCCCATCGGCCACGTGCAGGTCAAGGGCGACTACGTCGAATCCTGGCAACCGTGCGCCATGCGCCCGCTGGCGCTGGAACGCGCGCAGGATATCGCGAAGAAGGTGACCGGCAACCTGGGCGGCCGCGGCGTATTCGGCGTCGAGCTGTTCGTCAAGGATGACATGGTGTGGTTCTCGGAAGTCAGCCCGCGCCCGCATGACACCGGCATGGTGACCATGTGCAGCCAGGTGCAAAGCGAATTCGAGCTGCACGCCAAAGCCATCCTCGGCCTGCCGGTGGACGTGTCACAGAGGAGCCCTGGCGCTTCGGCCGTGATCTACGGCCAGCATGAAGCCAAGGCCATCGCCTTTGAAGGCGTCGCCGATGCTCTGCGTGTGCCCGGCGTCGACCTGCGGCTGTTCGGCAAGCCGGAATCCTTTGCGCGGCGGCGCATGGGCGTGGCCCTGGCTGCCGCGCCTGACACCGATACGGCGCGACAGAGGGCCAAGGAAGCTGCTGCGAAGGTCAGACCTGTCGTTGTTTCCGCAAAATGAATCCGCGATTCCTTGTCGCCAAGGATGTCGTGACCGGCGACGAAATATTCCGTATTTCGTCGCTTTTGTTTTATTTGACCCTGCTGCTCGACGTGGCCATGGCCGCCTATGCGCAGCACCTGCTTCTCACTCCCGTATCCATCGCCGCCCTGGTTTTACTGGGCGGCTTGTTTGCGCTCTCCGGTCTGCGCTATCTGGCGGCGCATTTTCTCAAATCCGTTTCGGGCGGTGCCATCCTCGAATTGCTGGCTTCGGTGGCGGTGGTCGTCACGCTGACCTTGCAGCGGACCATGCCGACCCCACCCCTGCCCTGGCTGATCGCCCTGGCCGGCATTTTCCCGCTCGTCATCGAAAGCGGCTTTGCGCTTGGCGGCGTGCTGCTGATCGCCTGGATCGGCTTGGGCTTGAATCTCGACCTCGGCGTGCCGATGAGCGATTGGCTGCCGCAGACCTTCGCCACCATCTTCCTCGGCTTGCTGGCCATCCTGCTGTCGCAGGCGCTCAACGCCAACATCGGCGCGGTCTGGCATGCGCGTACCAATGAACGCCGCTTCGATGCGATCTCGCGCGCCACGCGTCACGTATTCCTGATCAGCGACGCCGGCTACCGCCTGAAATTCTCCAATCCCGCGTTGCAGGACGTGCTCGGCTATACGCACGAGGAATTGGCGGTCGAGGGCGCCATCCTGCCCATCCACGCGGACGACGTGATCGAGCACCAGAAAAAACTGCGCCACCTGCGCGATAACGAGCGCAGCCAGATCTTTTCGCGCCATCGGGTGCAGCACAAGAACGGTCAATGGATCTGGATGGAAACCAGCGGCTTCAACATGCTGCACGACCCGGCCATCGGCGGACTGGTGTTCAGCCTGGAAGACGTGTCGGCGCGCACCGACATCGAAAACAAGCTCGAGCAGGAACACGCGCTGCTGCGCGCCGTGCTCGATCTCAATCCTTCGCTGATCTATGCCAAGGATTTGCGCGGCTGCTTCACCATCAGTAATTTGAGCTTCCAGCGCCGCTTCGGCTATGCCTCGGAAGACGAATTGCGCGGCAAGACCTCGTATGACGTATTCCTCTCGCGCGCCGAAGCGGGCAAGGAATTGCATGCCTATGAAATCGCCGATGCAATCCATATGCAGGACATGCGCGTGGTCGAAACCGGCATACCGCAGGAAGGCATGGAACTGCAAGGCTTGACCGACGCCGACAACGAGCGCTGGTATCGCACCAACAAATACCCCCTGCGCGATGCGCTGGGCAACGTGACCGGCATCCTCGGCATCACGCGCGACATCACCGAACGCAAGCAATACGAGATGCGGCTGGAATACCAGGCCTTGCACGATCCGCTGACCGGTTTGCCGAACCGGCGCTATCTGTTGACGCGCATCGGCGAAGCAATGGCGCAACCAGGGACGGTTGGAGGCAAAGCGGCGGGCGGCAGGGCACACGGTATGGCCATGCTGTTCTGCGATCTCGATTCGTTCAAGAGCGTCAACGATACGCATGGCCACGACTTCGGCGACCAATGCCTGACCGAATTGACCGGGCGCATCTCCGGCTGCCTGGAAGAATCCGACTTCATGGCGCGCTTCGGCGGCAATGAATTCATCGTCCTGACCTATGGCGGCCTGGACCTGGCGCGGCAAAAGGCGGAAACCCTGCTCGCGGAGATTTCACGTCCTTTGCTGGTCGACGATACCGTGATCAAGCTGCAAGCCAGCATAGGCATCGCGGAATTGCTGGAAAGCCATCGCAGCCCATCGGAATTGATACGTGACGCCGACGCGGCCATGTTCCAGGCCAAGGAACGCGGCCGCAACCGTGCCGAAGTCTACGACGCTTCGCTGCAGGCCGCCGCCAGCAAGCGGGCCCACTTGGAAGTGGCACTGCGCCTGGCGCTCGAGCGCGACGAGCTGATGCTGGCTTACCAGCCGAAGGTATCGTTGATCGACGGCTCGGTGATCGGCTTTGAATTGCTGTTGCGCTGGAACAGCCCGGAATACGGCGAGATTTCGCCGGAAGAGTTCATTCCGATTGCGGAAGCCTCGGGCATGGTGGTACCAATCGGTGCCTGGGTGCTGGAGCAGGCTTGCAAACAATTGTCCCAGTGGCAGATGAAATACCCCGTGGCGCAGCATCTGACGATCGCCGTGAACGTCTCGATGCGCCAGCTGCTGCAGTCTTCCTTCCTCGGCGACGTCAAGCGCATCATCGGCGAAACCGGCGTGCTGCCGCAATCGGTCGAGCTTGAAATCACAGAGACCTCGGCCATGGCCAATCCGCTGCAGACCATCGAAAACCTCGCTTTGCTGAAGCAGCAGGGCTTGCGCTTGGCGCTGGACGATTTCGGCACCGGCTACTCTTCGCTTTCCTACCTGCAAAAGCTGCCGGTCGACGTGCTCAAGATCGACAAGAGTTTCGTGCGCGGCATCGGCGCCCATCCCGGCATGCGCCAGGAAGACAACGAAATCGTGCGCCTGATCCTGGCCTTGGCGCAAACGCTGAACCTGGAAACCATCGCCGAAGGCGTGGAGTCGCCCGAGCAGATTGCCGAACTGAAGAAACTGGGCTGCTTCGTCGGCCAGGGCTACATCTTCTCGCCGCCCGTGACGACAGAAACGGCGGAAGAGTTGATTCGCAACGCGCCGAAGTATTTGATGG
>DASVYZ010000505.1:0-4599 GCA_036391935.1 Burkholderiaceae bacterium
CAATTTACCCATCTCCGCCTCCATACCGAATATTCCATCGTCGACGGCCTCGTGCGGGTCGACGATGCCGTCAAGACTGCCGTCAAGGATGGCCAGCCTGCCTTGGCCATCACCGACCTGGCCAACCTGTTCGGCATGGTCAAGTTCTACAAGGCGGCTCGCGGCAAGGGCTTGAAGCCGATTGCCGGCTGCGACGCCTGGATCACCAATGATGCCGACCGCGACAAGGCCACACGCCTCCTGCTGCTGGTGAAGAATGCGGCCGGCTACAAGCAATTGTGCGAATTGCTGTCCCAAGCCTGGTTGACCAACCAATACCGCGGGCGCGGCGAAATCCGCATGGAGTGGCTCGAAGCGCTGGAGCCGGGCGGCTTGATCGCGCTCTCGGGCGGGCAGTTCGGCGATATCGCGCATGCGATCGACAACGGCAATCTTGTCCTGGCCGAGCAATGCGCCGCACGCTGGGCCAAAATCTTTCCCGGCCACTTCTACGTCGAAGTACAGCGTGCCGGCCAGCCGAATATGGAACCGCAAGTGCGCCATTCCGCGGCGATTGCGGCACGGCTCGGCCTACCCGTGGTGGCGACGCATCCTATCCAGTTCGTCTCGAACGATGAATTCATCGCGCACGAAGCGCGTACCTGCATTGCAGAAGGCGAAATCCTGGCCAATCCGCACCGCACCAAGCGCTTCAACGAACAGCTTGCCTTCAAGACCCAGGCCGAGATGGCGGCGTTATTTGCCGACATGCCTGCCGCCTTGCAGAACAGCCTGGAAATTGCCAAGCGCTGCAACCTGACGCTGGTGCTGGGCAAGCCCAAGCTGCCGCTGTTCCCTACGCCCGACGGCATGTCGCTCGACGACTTTCTCGTCGCGGAAGCGAAGGCTGGCCTGGAAAAACGCTTGACCCATCTGTTTCCCAATGAGGAGAAGCGCGAAAAGGAGCGCGCACGCTATGAAGCGCGCTTGAAGTTCGAGACCGACACCATCATCAAGATGGGCTTCCCGGGCTACTTCCTCATCGTGGCGGACTTCATCCAGTGGGCCAAGAACAACGGCGTGCCGGTGGGCCCCGGCCGCGGCTCCGGTGCCGGTTCGCTGGTGGCGTATTGCTTGCTGATCACCGATCTCGACCCGCTCGAATACAACCTGCTGTTCGAACGCTTCCTGAATCCCGAGCGCGTCTCGATGCCCGACTTCGACATCGACTTTTGCCAGGAAGGGCGCGACCGCGTCATCCAGTACGTGAAAGACCGATACGGCAAGGATGCCGTCTCGCAGATCGCCACCTTCGGTACCATGGCGGCCAAAGGCGCCGTGCGCGACGTGGGCCGCGTGCTCGATTTCGGCTACGGTTTTTGCGACGGCATTTCCAAGCTGATTCCGTTCAAGCCGGGCAAGCTCGTGACGATCGCCGATGCGCTTGAAGAAGAACCCTTGTTGGCCGAACGGCGCGACAAGGAAGAGGAAGTCAAGCAATTGCTCGAACTGGCGCAGCAGGTCGAAGGCATCACGCGCAACATCGGTATGCACGCCGGCGGCGTGTTGATCGCGCCGGGCAAATTGACCGATTTTTGCCCGCTCTATACGCAGGGCGGAGAAACCGGCGTGGTTTCGCAATACGACAAGGACGACGTCGAAGCGGTGGGCTTGGTGAAGTTCGACTTTCTCGGCTTGACCACGCTGACCATCCTCGACCGCGCCGTCCGCTACATCAAGGATCTCGATCCGGCCATGGCGAACTTCGACCTGGCCAAGCTGCCGCTCGATGACCGGGCATCCTACGACTTGCTGACCAAGGCCAAGACGGTCGCCGTGTTCCAGCTTGAAAGCCGCGGCATGCAAGGCATGCTGAAGGAGGCGCGGCCCGACCGTTTTGAAGACATCATCGCGCTGGTGGCGCTGTACCGCCCGGGCCCGATGGACCTGATTCCCGACTTCTGCAAGCGCAAGCACGGCGAGAAGTTCGATTACCCCGATCCGCGCGCCGAAGGCATCCTGGCCGAAACCTACGGCATCATGGTGTATCAGGAGCAGGTGATGCAGATGGCCCAGGTGGTGGGCGGCTACTCGCTCGGCGGCGCCGACTTGCTGCGCCGCGCGATGGGCAAGAAGAAGGCCGAAGAGATGGCCGAGCACCGCAAGATTTTCCGCGAGGGCGCCGGCAAGGACGGCCTCTCGGAACAGAAGGCCGACGAAATCTTCGACTTGATGGAAAAGTTCGCCGGCTACGGCTTCAACAAGTCGCACGCAGCCGCCTACGCGCTCTTGTCCTACCATACGGCCTACCTGAAGGCGCATCATCCGGCGGCGTTCATGGCGGCCAACTTGTCGCTTGCCATGGACGACACCGACAAGATCAAGATCCTGGTCGAAGACGCGGTCGAGACCTGCAAGCTTTCCCTGCTGCCGCCCGACATCAATTTGTCGAACTACCGCTTCACGCCGGAAGGCGAACCGGGCAAGAAGGCGACCAAGATCCGTTACGGCCTGGGCGCCGTCAAGGGCTCGGGGCAAAACGCCATCGAAGCCATCATCGTGGCGCGCCAAGGCAAGCCTTTCACCGACCTGTTCGACTTCGCCAAGCGTGTGGACAAGCGCCAGGTGAACCGCCGCACCATCGAATCCTTGATCCGCGCCGGCGCATTCGACAGCCTCGGCGTGGATCGCGGCATCCTGATCGCTTCTGTGCCGCTGGCCTTGGAGGGAGCCGAACAAGCCGAAGCCGCGGCCAACCAGGTGAGTTTGTTCGGCGGCGACGACAGCGACCTCGACGCGCCGCCGGAATACGTCAAGGTGCAGCCGTGGAGCGACAAGCAGCGCCTGGCCGAAGAAAAGCTCGCGCTCGGCTTTTACCTCTCGGGCCACATGTTCGACGCTTATGCGCCCGAAGCACGCCGCTTCGCGCGCGGCAAGCTGGCCGACCTGAGCCCCTCGCGGGAGCCGCGCCTGATCGTCGGCGTGATCGCCGGTTTGCGTACGCAGATGACGCAGCGCGGCAAGCTCTTGATCGTGACGCTCGACGACGGCACGGCCGCAGTCGAGGTGACGGTATACAACGAAGTGTTCGATACCAACCGCACCATCTTCAAGGAAGACGAATTTCTCGCCGTGCACGGCAAGGTGTCGGAAGACCGCTTCACCGGCGGCTTGCGCATCACGGCCGACAAGGTGATGGATATCGCGGCAGCGCGCGTACATTTCGGCAAGAAGTTCTGGTTTCCGTACACGCAAGCCATCGATACCGAACAGATCAAGGCTTTGCTGCAACCCTACCGTTCGGCCGAAGGCTTGCCTTTCGTATTGCGCTATGCGCCCGAAGGCGTGGGCAGTTGCGATATCGCCTGGCCCGACGATTGGCGTGTGATGCCGGCCGATGCGCTGAAGCAGTCGCTCAACGAGCGCCTGGGCGTCGCGAATGCCGAAGTCGAGTACTGATGTTTATTGAACACGTCAACTTCGCCAAGGGCTTCAGAGGCGGGGAAAGGCAAACGCTGAACCTGATGGAAGGTTTGGCCGCGGTCGGTATGCAGCAAAGCCTGCTGTGCCAGGCAGGCTCTGAACTGAGCCGGCGCGCCGAGGCAGCGGGCTTTACGGTGCGCCACGCACGCAATCCGCTGTGCGGCCACGTGGCGACGCCGCACCAGGCGGGGCCGCGCCTGGTGCATGTGCATGAGGCGCGCGGCGCCTATTGGGCCGCGATCGAAAATGTCTTGCGCGGCACGCCTTACCTGATTACGCGCCGCATCCCCAACCCCGTGTCGGCCAGCTTTTTCAACCGGATGGTCTATCGTCGCGCGACCGAGCTGGTGGGCGTATCGCGCGATGTGTCGGGGCGTTTGAACGAGCGCACCGGGCATCACGTCCATACCATCCTCGATTCGTGCACGCGCCACAGCGCCGATCCGGAGCGCACGGCGGCTATCCGCGCGGAGCTTGGTGGCGCACCCATCATCGGCCACGTCGGCGCCTTGCATGACCACCACAAGGGACAAGCTACGCTGATTGCCGCTTTCCTTAAACTGAGCGAGCACTATCCGCAGGCGCGCCTGGTGTTGCTGGGTGAAGGGCCGGACAAGGGCGAATTCCAGCGCCAGGCGCGCAACGATCCGCGTATCGTGTTTGCCGGATTCCAGGAAGACGTGGGCTCGTGGATTGCGGCGATGGATGTGTTCGCCTTCCCTTCGCGCGAAGAAGGGCTCGGCTCGTCGGTACTCGACGCCATGCTGCTCGGCGTACCGGTCGTGACCTCGAACGTCGGCGGCTTGCCCGAGTTGGTCGGCGAGCAGGAGCGCGGCATCATGCTCGATAACCACAATCCCCTGCAATGGGCCTCGGCATTGCAGCGCATGCTGGAGGATGCGCCATTGCGCGAAAAGCTGCGCCACGATGCACTGGAGTTTGCGCAGGCACATGATATTGCCGCGATGACCCACGATTATCTCGATCTATATCGCGATATCGCGGGCGAGTGAACGGAATTTGCAGGTTGGGTCGAGCGAAGCGTAGCCCAACCTACGAATTCATTTCTTTTTTTCCGCTTCCGTCAGCAGCATCAACTTGAAATATTTATGGTAGGTGCTTTCCGCCGAGGAGAGC
>DASVYZ010000506.1:0-4741 GCA_036391935.1 Burkholderiaceae bacterium
GTACAGCGCCAGGTTGCGGAAGCCATGCTGCGCAAGGTCGAGCGCCAGCAGGAATACCAGAAGGAAGTGCGCACCCAATTGTCGGAAATGGATCGCGACATCGACGGCTTGACCGCCAAGCTGCACGAACAGGATTTCGAATTGAAAAACGTCGAGGTGCGTGCGCCGGTCGACGGCACCGTGGTCAATGTGGCCGTGTTTACGCATGGCGCCGTGGTGCAGCCGGCTTCCCGCCTGATGGAGCTGGTGCCGTCCGACGATCCGCTGATCGTTGAAGGCCAGATTCCGGTCAACCTGATCGATAAGGTGCATGTCGGCCTCAAGGTCGAACTGACCTTCTCCGCCTTCAACCGCAACCAGACGCCGCACGTCGAAGGCGTGGTCACCCAGGTTTCGGCCGACCGCATTGTCGACGAAAGGAGCGGCATGGCCTACTACAAGTTCCGTGCCGAAACCACGCCCGAAGGCAAAAAGGCGCTGGCTCACCTGGAGGTGCGCCCCGGCATGCCGGTGGAAGCCTTCATCAAGACCGGCGAGCGCACCATGATGAGCTACCTGCTCAAACCGGTGTTCGACCGGGCCAAGACCTCGATGACCGAGGAATGAGCATGCGCGCCCCGACTTTGAAGCGGCTTGCCGCCGGCCTGTTGTGCGCGGGCCTGGTTCTGCCTTCATCCAGCGCTTTTTCCATCGGCTTGATCGAAGCCTACAATCTGGCGCTGCAAAACGATCCGGTCTACCAGTCGGCAATCCACGAACACGATGCCGGCAGCGAGAACCGTGAGCTGGCACGCTCGAATTTGCGGCCTCAACTGGCCTTCAACTATAGCGGCTCGCGCAACTTCGCCACGATTTCGCAGCCCGACCCCTATACCGGGGGTAAGGCGACCAGCTATCCGCACTACGTCAGTTCGACCTCCAGCCTCAATTTCAGCCAGCCCATCATCGCCTTCGACAATTACGCCCGTTACAAGGAGGGCATGGCGCAGGCGGATTATGGCGATGCGCAATTCACGAGCCGCCAGCAGGATTTGCTGCTGCGCCTGCTGAGCGCCTATGTCGACGCGCTGTTCGCCTACGACAACCTGCGCCTGGTGACCTCGCAGCGCGATACCCTGCTGGAGCAAAAGCAGGTCAACGACCGGATGTTCAAGGAAGGTGAAGGCACCAGGACCGACATGCTCGAAACCCAGGCCAAGCTCGACCTGGCCGAGGCGCAGTTGATCGAAGCGCGCGACGGGCATTCGACCAATTTCCAGGCCCTCGAAGCCATGGTGGGCGTCGAGGTCAAGAGCATCGACGGCTTGATCGACGGTTTCGAACCCAAGCCCTTGCAGCCGGCCGATTTCGAATCGTGGCGTGCCGTAGCGCTTGAGCACAATCCCGATATCGCCGCGGCGCGCGTGGCCGTGGAAGTGGCCAAGGACGAGGTGGCCAAGAACCGTGCCGGCAACTTGCCGCATATGGATTTCGTCGCCAGCGTCGGCAAAGACAATGCATCTTCGGTCAATACCTACACGCAGGACGCGGCCGTGCGCAGCTACGGCATCCAGCTTACGATGCCGATCTACTCCGGCGGGTCGGTCAGCGCGCTGACGCGCCAGGCGACGGCGGCCTACGAGAAGGCCAAGAGCGACCTGGACGACAAGACCAACCAGGTCATGCTCGACATGCACAAGCAGCACTATGCCGTGCTGTCTTCCATCGCCAAGATCGCCGCGCTCGAGAAATCGGTCGCCTCGGCCAAGTTGCTTGTCACTGCGACCAGGCAAAGCATCAAAGGCGGCGTGCGGATCAATCTCGATCTGCTCAATGCGGAACAGCAGCTATACATAGCGCAGCGCGACCTGGCGCAGGCGCGCTACGTGTACATGGTGGCCGACTTGCGCTTGCGGGCGGACGCCGGTGTGTTGAGCGTGGACGACCTGCGCACGGTCGCCGCCAATTTCAGCGTGGGACATTAGGCTTTATCCAAGGGGGCGGGCGTGGGCCATCCGCAACCGTCTCCGGTGCTGCCGGGCGATCCCGAACAGTGCCGGCTGCTCGGGGATGCTCTCCATGCGCGCGGGCGTCTCGACGACGCCTTGCGGGCCTATTTGCAGTCCATGTCGCTCCGTCCGGACGACTTGAATACCCTGAACAACGCGGCCAACCTGTTGCGCCGGATGGGCCGTTTCGCCGAGGCGCTGCAGTGCTACAACCGCGCCTTGGGTTTGGCGCCCGATCACGCCGTCGTCTTGTGCAACCGCGCGCTCGCCTTGCGCGATCTTGGCCGCATTCCGGATGCCATGGCCGATTTGCGCCGGGCAGTCGAACTGCAGCCGGTGTTCCCCGAAGCCTGGTGCAATCTCGGCGAGGCCTGGCGCGACGTCCGCAACAATAACGAAGCGCTGCACTGCTTCCGCCGCGCCATCGAACAGAAGCCCGACTTCGCGGTCGCCCACAACAACCTCGGCGTATTGCTGCGCGACCTCGGCCAGCTTGAGGCGGCGCAAGCGAGTTCGCGCCGGGCCCTGGCCCTGCGGCCGGGCTATCTGAATGCGCACAGCAACCTCCTGTTGACAGGGCATTATTTGCCGCACGCCTGTGCGATGGATTTGCTGCAGGAGGCGCGCGCGTACGGCGAGACCGTATTGCGCACTGCGCAACCTTTCACTTCCTGGCCCAATGCACGCGACCCGCAGCGGCGTTTGCGCATCGGCCTGGTGTCGGGCGACTTGCGGCGCCATCCAGTCGGGTTTTTTCTCGACAGCGTGCTGGCGGCGTTGAAGGAGCAGGACGACCTCGATATCGTCGCCTACGCGACCCGTCCCGGCGACGAGGAAATGACGCCGCGGCTTGCCGCATCTTGTCTGGCTTGGCACAGCGCGACCGGCTGGCCCGATGCACGCCTGGCGGAACAGGTGCGCGCCGACGGCATCGATATCCTGATCGATCTCGCCGGCCACACGGCGCACAACCGCTTGGCCATGTTTGCCTCCAAGCCTGCGCCGGTGCAACTGAGCTGGCTCGGCTATTTCGGCACGACCGGCGTGGCGGCAATGGATTACCTGCTGGCCGACCCGTGGTCCTTGCCGCCGCAATTCGAAGCGCATTTCACGGAAAGAATCCGGCGCCTGCCTGAGACGCGGCTGTGCTTCAGCGTTCCTGAAGATGCGCCCGAGGTGAGCACCTTGCCAGCCTTGCGCAACGGCCGGGTGACGTTCGGCTGCTTCGGCAACCTGTCCAAGATGAACGACGACGTGCTGGCCTTGTGGGCCGAGGTGATGCAAGCCATGCCGGGCAGCCGCCTGCTTTTGAAAGCCAAGCAATTGGATGATGTGGCAATGCGCAGCGATGTCCTTGCGCGCATGGCGCGTTGCGGCATCGGCGAAAACAGGGTTGCCCTGGAAAGCTACGCTGCGCGCAGGGATTACCTGGCCAGCTACGCGAAGGTCGATATCGTGCTCGACACCTTCCCTTTTCCCGGCGGCACGACGAGTGCCGAAGCCTTGTGGATGGGTGTGCCTGTATTGACGATGAAAGGCGACAGCTTCGTGGCCTGCCAGGGCGTGGGCATCATGGCCAATACCGGGCTGGCACATTGGATCGCGCAGGATCGCGCGGACTATGTGAGACTCGCGCAAAAGCACGCATCGAATCTGCCCGCGCTGGCGGCCCAGCGCCAATTGATGCGGCGCCAGTTGCTGGCCTCCCCGCTGTTCGATGCCGGACGTTTCGCGCGGCATTTCGAAGCGGCCCTGCGCGCCATGTGGCAGGAGTGGTGCGGGAGTTAGCCTATTCGGCCCGCATCGCCTTCTTGCAATGCGGGCAGGATTCGCCGGGAATGTAGTAGGGCGACAATTGCTCGCGCGGCGTCACCACGGCGCGGCAGGCGAAGCATTGCGCCACGTCGGTCTCTTTCAATTCGGGCGAGAGCGCGGTGCGGTAATCGAAGACGAAGCAGTCGCCGCTGTAGTGCGCGCCGCCGACTTCCTCGAAGTATTTGAGGATGCCGCCTTCGAGCTGGTAGACATTGTCGAAGCCGACATTTTGCATGTGGATCGCGGCCTTTTCGCAGCGTATGCCGCCGGTGCAAAAGGTCACGATGGTCTTGCCGGCAAAGTCTTCCTTGTGTGCGGCGACCACGGCCGGGAATTCGGTGAACTTGGTGATGCGGTAATCGACCGTATTGTCGAACGTGCCGACATCGACTTCAAAGGCATTGCGCGTGTCGAGCATGACCACCGGCTTGCCTTGGTCGTCGTGCCCCTGGTCGAGCCAGCGCTTCAAGGTGACCGGTTCCACCGCGGGCGCACGACCCTCCTCGGGGCGGATCAGCGGGTGCTTCATGGTGATGATCTCGGCCTTCAGCTTCACCAGCATGCGGTTGAACGGCTGCTTCTTCGAATAGCTTTCCTTGACCGAGATGTCGGTAAAGCGCGCGTCTGCGCGCAGCCAGGCCAGGAAGGCATCGATCTGGTGGCGCAAGCCGGCCAGGAACAGGTTGATGCCTTCCGGCGTCAACAGGATCGTCCCCTTCAACTGCAGCTCATGGCACAGCTCGCGGAAAGCCGCGCGCTTCTCGGCGGTATCGTCGAACGTGACGAATTTATACGCTGCGATATTGACGTAAGGTAAATCTTCGGTCGTTGCGGTCAAGGGGAGGGCGCGGCCGATTTCGGCAGTGGCAGGGACTTGCATGGGATCAGGCGGTAAGTCATTGATTTGCCTGCATTATATCGTGTCTGAAGAGATTTTT
>DASVYZ010000507.1:0-2449 GCA_036391935.1 Burkholderiaceae bacterium
AGAAGGAAATGGAATTCAACCGATTGCGGGAAGCGTGCGATGCCGGCCAGAATGACGTCCCTGGCCTCGTCCCACTTTCCCTGCTGGCATAGCGCAAAGCATAATTGGCCGTAGACCGCTTCAATATCCGGATCGAATTTCAAGGCCTGGCGATAGCTGGCCGCAGCAGCGGCGAAATCTCCGTCTTGAAACCAGGCATCCCCCTGCTCCTGATGACCGCGCACGTAGCCAGGCACCGCGTCGGATGCCGCCAGTGCATCGCTTCGTTTCGAGAAAAGAGTCTTGATCCAGTTACCCATATGCCGTTTCACCGATCCGCGTGCCCGCACTTCATCATCCGCCGCGATTCAACAAAGCCTTGATCACCGGCCACTGGCGCCGCGAAATGGGCATGCGTTCCTCCACTCCGGACAGCACCACCTGCCAGGACTCCTGTCCCTTGTCCGGGTCGGACGCATCGGGCACGCCGCGCTCCACGCCGGCGATGGCGCTGCGCGCCACCAGCGTATTGCGGTGCACGCGCACAAAACGCTCGCCCAGTTCCTGTTCCAGCGACAGCAGCGATTCTTCGATCACATGCTCGCGTGCCCGCGTGCGCAGCGTGACGTATTTCAACTCGGCCTTGAGATAGACCACGTCGGCCACGGGCACCAGCGTGAGCTTCCCGCGCTCCGGAATGGCGAAGTGGGCGCGCCGCACGCCGAGTTCGGCGGCCGTGGCGGCGATGGCCGCGGCTTGCGGCTTGACAGCCAACGCGGCGGCGCGGCGCAATGCATCGGACAATCTTGCGGCACGCACCGGCTTCAGCAGGTAATCGATGGCGTGGACTTCGAACGCCTTGAGTGCGAATTCGTCGAAAGCCGTAACGAAGATCACGGCCGGCGGCCGCTCCAGCCTGGCCAGATGGCCGGCCAGTTCGATGCCGTTCATGCCGGGCATCTGGATATCGAGCAGGACGATATCCGGCATGGAGGCCGGAATCGCGGCCAGGGCGGCGGCACCGTTTTCCGCTTCGCCCGCCAGCACATGGGGGAATTCGGCGGCAATGTCTGACAGAAGCGTGGCGATGCGGGCGCGGGCCGGCGCCTCGTCGTCGACAATGAAAACGCGCGCGCTCATCAATCGCCCCTCACGTAGGGTAGCTGGAGCCGTACCTCAAAACGCCCGCCGACCGGCCCAGCCGTCAATTGCGCTTCCACGTCATACAGCAGAGCCAGCCGCTCGCGTATGTTTTCCAGCGCCATGTGGTTGCCCACGCGCCCGCCCTGCGCGGCAGCCGCAATGGGAATGGGGTTGAAGATGGCGACCAGGATGCGGTCGGCGTGGCGTTGCAGCCCGATCTCTATCGTTACCGGCTCCGACACAGCTTCGACGCCGTAGTGTACGGCGTTTTCCAGCAGCGGCTGCAGCAGCAGCGAGGGCACGCGCGCTTTTTTGAGCATCTTGTCACTGATGCCCTCGGTCTTCCATTGCACCTGGAGGCGTTCCCCCAGGCGCACCTTTTCGATCGACAGGTATTGGCGGCAGAGCCGGATTTCCTCTTCCAGGCTGGTTACGTCGCGCGCGTCGCGCATCAGCACACGGAACAGATCGGAAAGATCTTCCAAGGTCGATTCGGCACGCAGCGGTTCGGTGCGGATCAAGGACAGCACGGCATTCAGGCTGTTGAACAGGAAGTGCGGCCTGATGCGCGCCTGCAGCGCCTGCAGCTTCGCCTCGGACAAGGCGGGGGAAAAAGCGCGCATGCGCAATTCGAAATAGTGCTGCAACGCGAGGCCGAACGCACCCGCGACCACCATGCCCTCGGTAGCCGGCACCACGCTCAGGTCGAACTGGCCGCCCGGCACGGACAGCACGAATTGGATGACGAACGAGGCGATGGCGGCCGGCACCAGGCCGCACAGCGCACGCTGGCACCAAGGAGGGATGACGCGCGAAAAATGGCGCAGGCGGCGCAGCCCGCACAGGCTGACCAGGGATGCCAGGCAAACCGGTTCCACCAGCACAGAGGCGCCCAGCAGGCCGCGCAAGCCGGATCCTGCCGCGTATTCGGCCAAAAAAACCGTGAAATTGACCCCCACCAGCGCGCGTGCCACCACGCCGATATTGCAGCAATCGGGCACGACGGTCTCGAATGGGGCGACGGCTGGGGCTTGAGGCATGGCAAGGGCGAAAGGCTTTCCTATATGATCGAACAAATCGAACCATTATAACCGGCGGCGTCCCCCCGAAAAGACCGGTCGGCAAGTCGTCCAAGCGAGGAAATCGAAGAACGCCGGCGGAGGCGGCCGCAGGAGAGCGTCTGCCTACGGCGCTATCGATTTTTCCAAGGACACGCCACGGTGTTTCGGATGTTGCGCTTGCCATTTTGTCAGCCTGCAGCCGCGATGGGCATGGGGACAGCAAACAGGTAGGCGGGTCGCCCGCGCCGCCCATCGTGCCGGCACAA
>DASVYZ010000508.1:0-2772 GCA_036391935.1 Burkholderiaceae bacterium
TGAACCCCGGCGTGGAGGCATGTCCCTGTGCCACCATGGAATCGACCAGCGCTTCATCCTCCGCCGTGAAACGATAGTCCAGCGCCGGGAAATAATCCTGCCATTGCCGCAAGGTGCGCGGACCGGCGATCACCGAACTGACGGTCTTGTTGGCCAACACCCAGGCCGTGGCGAATTGCGCCAGGCTGATGCCGCGTGCACCGGCATGCTCCTGCAGCTTTTGCGCGATTACCAGCGACTCGGCGCGGAATTCGGTTTCCATGATGCGCTTGTCCGAGCGGCCGGCGCGGCTGTCCTCGGGCGGCGTGCTGCCGGGCAGGTATTTGCCGGTCAGCACGCCGCGCGCAATCGGGCTGTAGGGCACGACACCGATGCCATGGTGCGCGCAGGCCGGCAAAATCTCGACTTCGGGCATGCGGTTCAACAGGTTGTAGTAGGGTTGGCATACCACCGGGCCGGGCATGCCCAGCTCTTTGGCCAGATGCGCCATCTCCGCAATGCGCCAGCCGCGGAAATTCGACACGCCCCAATAGCGTATCTTCCCGGCGCGCAGCATGGCATCGAGCGCGCGCAGGGGCTCTTCGAGGCACATGCCGTTGTAGTCGCGATGCAGGTAGTAGATGTCGATGTAATCGGTCTGCAGGCGCTGCAGGCTTTGTTCGACTTCGTGCAGCATCCAGGGCGCCGAATAATGCGCCTCGTTGACACGCTCGGACATCTTGTTGCCCAGCTTGGTGGCCAGCACCCATTGATGGCGCTTGTCTTTGATCAAGCCGCCTACCATGCGCTCCGATTCACCCCTGCTGTAGACGTCGGCCGTATCGATGAAATTGACGCCGTGCTCAAACGCATGCGCGACGATGTCTGCCGCTTCGGCGCCGTCGGTCTGGTCGGCGAACATCATGGTGCCGAGACACAGTGCCGAGACTTGCAGATTGCTCTTGCCTAGATTCTTGTAATGCATTGTTACGTTTCTCCAAGGATACAGGGTCAACCCCTCTTTTTTGCCACGCGTTATGGAAGCGTAGTTATTGTATTCCGATAGGAGAAACATCATGAAACGTGCCCTGATTGCCTTGATCGCCACCCTGTTCGCCACCGTCAGCGTGGGAGCTTTCGCAGCCGATGGCTCCATGCCGCATCGTCATGGGCAGCATCGCCATCATCACCACCATCGTCATCACGCGGTGGCGCCGCGCCCCTAAGTCGTCCGGGGCGGCAGGGGCGCCAACCCGCGCTGCGCCCGCAAGCGCTGGCAATCCGGGTTGGGCGTTCCGTCGGGGAGCCATGCGTCGAATTCGCGGCATGGGGTAGGGCGATGCTGGTAGATCGCGCAATGCACGCCGGGTTTGCCGACTTCGCCGCGTAATGCGACGCAGCGGCCGTTGCCGGCCTCCGTGCCCTTCATCGCCGCCCGAAAATCATTGACTTTGCTGGTCAACTCCAGCGGCACCCAGCCGCCGGGCTGGCCCTGCAATTCGCCGAAATAGAAGGAGACACGAAAATGAGCACAGCAGGCGCCGCAGGAAAGACAGGGATTGTCCTCGCCGTCATTTGCATCGGGTTGGGCTGGGCCTTCCATATGGCTTACACCTTCTGGTCAGACACGCGCCGGCGCAGCAGGGCAGCCGTGCCATACCGTGCCGGCAGGGATGGATTCGCCCTTCATCACCAGCGTAAGGGGGCCTAGCCTTGCGTTGTCCCCCACTTCCGCACTATAGAGCACGGCGCTGCGCGGGCCCATGCAGACGCGTGCCCCGATCTTTACGTGGTCGATCTTCATCACGCGGTCTTCGAACAAATGGGTCTGCGGGCAGGTCAGCGCATTCAACTCGCTGTATTCGCCGATCGTGACGCAATCGAATTCGGTGATGTCGGTCGTGTCGAGGTAGACGCCGCGCCCGATGCGGCAGCCGAGCAGGTTGAATGCCAGCGGCAGCCAGGGCGTGCCGCGCAGGTTGCGCATGAAGTTGGGCACAGCGATGCCTTCGTACATATTGGTCACGCCTTCGGAGAGCCAGACGAAAGGCGTCCACATCGGCGTGGCGCGCTTCTTGTAACGGCCCAAAAGCAGCCATTTGAACACGGCGACGAAGGCGAAGGTGCCGATGCCGTACCAGAAGCCGGCGACCGACAGCGACCAGATGACTTCGAGCCAGCGCCCCGCGCCGGCCAAAGGCATCAGATCGAGCACGAGGGTATAGCCGACGGCGATCACGATGGCATGCGGCGCGGCGATGCGGAAGGCTTCCACCAGTCCGCGGCCGAGGCGGCGCAGGGGCGAGGGATGGAACGTCAGCCATTCCGGATAGCCGCTGGTTTGTTCGCGCGCCGGCAGGTTCAAGGGCGGCGTGCCGAGCCAGGTGTCGCCGTTCTTCATTTTCTCGTTGGCCGGCGCGCGGGAATGCACGCCGATGAGCACGTTTTCCGGCAGCGTGGTGCCGTCCGGGATATAGGCGCCATTGCCGACGAAGCTGCGGTTCGATACCACGGTCGGCTGCATGGTCATCCAGCCGCCGTCGATTTCCTCGTCGCCCAGCAGGACGGCGTCGGCGATGAAGGTTTCGCTGCCCAAGGTCAGCATGTCGGGCACGACGCCTAGCGCGGTCGAGATTTCCGCGTCGCGCCCGACTTTGGCGCCCAGGAGCCGATACCAGAACGGCGCGAATACGGTGGCATAAATGCCGTGCAATACATTCAGGCTCGATTCCTGGATCTGGCTCACCAGCCATTTGCCGCAGTAGGTATTGCTGTGCACCGGCCAGCTACCCG
>DASVYZ010000509.1:0-7841 GCA_036391935.1 Burkholderiaceae bacterium
CCGGCATGCCGGTGAGGCCGGCCCGCCGCTCCGCAGCCTTGCGGTAAACTCTCAGGGAGTTAAGCACTACAAGGATGGAACTGGCCGACATGCCCACCGCCGACATCCAGGGATCGATCAACCCCATCGCAGCAGCAGGAATGGCGGCAAGGTTATAGGCAGCGGCCCAGATCAGGTTTTGCTTCATCAGGCTCGAAGTCTGACGCGAAACCCGGTCGGTCTCGCACAGCGAATCGAGGCGTCCCGAAAGCAATACGCAATCGGCGGAAACCTGCGCAAGCGCACTCCCTTCTCCCATGGCAAAGGAGACATCCGCCGCGCTCAACACGGCGGCATCGTTGATACCGTCTCCCACCATCGCCACGACGGCGCCGTCGCGCTGCAATGCGCGCACGGCATCGACCTTTTGCTCGGGCAGGCAGTTGCCGATGACCCGGTCGATGTGCAATTCACGCGCGACCGCCTGCGCGAGACTCTCCCTGTCGCCGCTCAGCAGCACCACGGATTTACCCTCCGCCTTGAAATGCTCGACCACTGCCCGCGCTTCCGGGCGCAAGGCATCGCTGAGTTGAAAGCGGGCGACCCAGCCGGTCTCGCGGCCAAGGCATACTTCGCTGCCTTCCCGACATTCCGCAAAAGGCGACGCGCTTCCGACGAGTTGCGCCACGAACCTGGCGCTCCCCAGGCGATAACGCATGCCGTCGACGGTGGCTTCGATGCCGCCACCGGCGGTGCATTCAACGTCCGCAGCGGTTCTTGTGTCCGTCAATTTGCGTCCTGCGGCATGGATCGCCGCAGCAAGCGGATGATTGTCCCCGGCAGCGACGGCAGCGGCCAACGCCAACGCAGCGTTCCCTCCCATGTCTGCGACAGTCTCGATGGAACGGATGGCCGGTTTCCCAAGCGTCAATGTCCCGGTCTTGTCGAAAACCACGTGCGTTGCACGACGCAACGCCTCCAAAACGTGGGGCTGAATCGTCAACACGCCTTGTCCAAGCAAACGCGCGTTGGCGGCCGCCAGAACTGTCGGCGCGGCAAGCGACAAGGCGCACGGGCAGGAAACCACCAGCATCGCAATCAGCACCGGCCAGGCGCGCGCCGGCTCGGTGACTTGCCAATACAGGAAGGAGGCCAAGGTCAATGCAAGAAGTCCTGCAACGAAGCGGGCGGCGACGGAGTCGGCCCACGTCGCCAACCCTGGTTTTTCCAGCCTTGCCTTGCGCGCTGCCTCAAGCACCAGGGCGAGCGTCGACGCCTCCGCCGGCCGCACAATGCGCAGCACGACAGGATGGGCCAGATTGCAGGCGCCGGCAGGCAAGGCATCGCCAATCGTCCGTTGCTGAGGCCTGCTCTCGCCGGTCAACACGGAGAGGTCGATGCGCGTCGCCCCCTGCTCTATGACCCCGTCCGCCGCCAGCACGTCGCCCGCCCCCAGGAGCACATGATCTCCCGGCTGCAGGGTTTCCGCGTTGACCAGTTCGCTGCGTTGGTCCTGCGGCCAATGTGCCAGGCGCCGCGCCGAAGCCGGCGTGGCGCGCAGTATCCTGTCGAGCGCGGCAGCGGCCCGCATCCTGGCGTGCAGCTCGAGATAGCGGCTTCCCAGGAGCAGGAATATGAACATGGTGATCGAATCGAAATAGACGGGCTCGCGCCGCGCCAATGTCGCGGCGGTGCTGGCGCCGAATGCGGCCGCTATCCCCAGTGCCACCGGCACGTCCATGCCCAGAATGCGCTGCCTCAGGTTGCGCCAGGCGCCGGCAAAAAAAGGTTGCGCCGAGTAGAGTACCGCCGGCAGCGTCAACAGCATTCCGGCCCAGCGCATCAGGCCGGCCATGTCGCGATCCATGGTGCCGTCATTGGCCAGATAGGCGGGAATGGCGTACATCATGACCTGCATCATGGAAAGGCCGGCGATGAAAAGGCGGCGGAACAGCGCACGCTGTTCTCGCTTCAGGCTCTCCGAGTATGGCGTGGAATCGGCCGGGTGGGCCAGGTATCCAACCGCGTGGATAGCGCCCAGGATGTCGCTGGGCTTGCATTGCCCGGTGTCGCAGCTGACTTGCAGGATGCCCGTGCCGAAATTCAGCTCGGCCTGCCGCACGCAGGGAAGTGCGCGCACGGTGTGTTCGACCAGCCAGATGCAGGCGGCGCAGCGCAGGCCCTCGACGGCATAGCTGGCATCCGCATTGGCATCGGTTCCGCTTGCGGAGCCGGCGCGAAAATCGAAGAGGTGCAGCTCTTCCGGCGAGGAGGAGAGCTGCGGCGCGCGCGCGGAAAACCCATCGCGCTCCAGGTAAAATCTCTCCATCCCCGCCGCGACGATGCCATTTGCAACCGCAGCGCAGCCGGGACAGCACATGGGCCGGCTTTCGCCCGAAACCGTGGCACTCCAGTTCGCGCCCGGAGGCACCGGCGTGCCGCAATGGAAACACAAGCTGAGATCGCGCGCGTTCATGGTTTTCCCGCGACCGTGGAAGCACCGCAGAACGCACCGAGCAAGCCATTGGGCATGCCTTGCGCGGCATGCACAAGTCCGACCAGGCCGAAGCCGAGAACGATCGCGCCCGCAAAGAGGCGGATGTCGTTGTACCAGCGCAGATTGGCAATACGCAAGCCGAGATAGCCGATCAGGAACATGGCCGGAAGCGTGCCCGCGCCAAATGCCGCCATCAGCATCGCGCTGCCGGTAGCGGTTCCGGCCAGCATGGCCGTCAAGAGCATGCTGTAGACCATGCCGCATGGCAGCCAGCCCCAGATCAAACCGGCGGCGAACAGCTTGGGTGCGCTGTTGAGAGGGAACAGGCGCGGCGTCAAGGGCTGCAGCCAGCGCCACAGTCGTTGCCCCAGGGCCTCGATGCGGGCGATGCCGGGCCACAGGCCCATGAGATAGAGGCCCAGCGCAACGAGGATGATATTGCTGGCCCAAAACGTAACGATACGGATGGCATTGATGTCGATCAGTGCCGCCAGGCCCTGCGCCATCCCGCCGGCAATCGCGCCGGCTGCGGCATAGCTGGTTATCCTGCCGCCGTTGTATGCCGCCATGCGCAACCACGGCGCCACATCGACCCCGCCGGTCTGGACGGCCCGGGCGGCAAACCTCGGGCCTTCCGTAACGACGGCGACGGGGAAGCGGCGCGGGGACGAAGAGACGACGGTGAATGCACTGACGATGCCTCCGCACATGCCGATGCAATGCACGCTGCCGGCCAGGCCGATCAGGAAAGCGGGAAGCAAGGACAGCCCGTTCATCCCATGCCCTTCATATGGTTTTGGAATAACGCACGGCCGAAGGCTGCTGCGCCAGGTAACGGTCGAATACCATGCAGATGTTGCGCACCAGCAGGCGCCCCCTGGGAGTGACGCTGATCCAGCCGTCCTCCATCGTAACCAGACCATCTTCGATCATGGGTTTGAGGCGCACGATTTCATCGGCAAAATATTCGTCGAAGGTAATGGGAAAGGCCGTTTCGACCGAAGCGATCGACAGTTCGAAATTGCACATCAGCATTTGGATGATAGACCGTCGCATGGCATCGTCCATGCTGATTTTGGTGCCGCGCACGATCGGCAACTCGTTGTTGTCGAGCCTTTCGTAATATTCGTCCAGGGTCTTCGCGTTCTGGCTGTAGGTGGCGCCCATGGCGCCGATGGCCGACACGCCGCAAGCCACGAGATCCATATCGGCATGGGTCGAATATCCCTGGAAATTGCGATGCAGACGCCCCTGGAGCAGGGCCTTGGCCAGATCGTCGGTCGGCTTGGCAAAATGATCCATGCCGATGTAGACGTAGCCCGCTCGCGTCAGATGGCGGATGCACAGCGCCAGCATGTCGAGCTTGGTCTCCGCATCGGGCAGTTCATTCTCATCGATGCGGCGCTGCGGCTTGAACAGGTGCGGCAGATGGGCATAGTTGTAGATGGCGATCCGGTCCGGCGAAATGTCGATCACCTTTTCCAACGTCTGCTCCATGGTGGTCAGGGTCTGCAGCGGCAAGCCGTAGATCAAATCGATGCTGACCGAACGGAACTTGGCGTCGCGCGCGGCCCGGACCGCCTCGCGCGTCAACTCTTCCGGCTGAATGCGGTTGACTGCCTTCTGCACGGCCGGATCGAAATCCTGCACGCCCAGGCTGACCCGGTTGAATCCCTGCTCGCGCAGCACGAACATGCGCTCACGCGTGACGGTGCGCGGGTCGATCTCGATCGAATATTCGCCGAGCTCGTCCGAAACGGGCTTGAACCAGCTCCACAGATGATCGAGCAATTCGCTCATCTGCCCGTCGGAAAGATAAGTCGGCGTGCCTCCGCCGAAGTGCAATTGCTCGACACGGTTCATGCCGACAAACAACTGCCCTTGCATGGAAATCTCGCGCTTCAGGTAATCAAGGTAAGTTGCCGCCTTGTCGCTGTTCTTGGTGATGACCTTGTTGCAGGCGCAGTAGTAGCAAACCGACCTGCAGAACGGGATGTGAATGTAGAACGACAAGGCTGGGCTGACATTGCGGCTGCGGCGCACGGCTACCGCCTGCAAATAGTCGCGATAGCCGAAGTCCGCGCCGAAACGGTCCGCCGTCGGATACGACGTGTAACGCGGCCCCTGGCGGTTCAGTTTGCGTATCAGGTTTGCATCGAATTCCACCAGTGGCGCCAGCACCGCTGCCATAATGATAACTCCTCAAGATATTTGCCCGTTCAATATGTCAGGCTGTGAAGGGAATTGTAGATAGCAATCCGTCCGCAAACCTTGCGGTACATCAAGCAGCACAGCCTTAAGCGAAATCAGCCGGGCTCCGGCAGCGGGGTCGCCCCCTCGCCGCCAAGCAGGTAGCTGAGCAGCTCGCGCACCGGACGGATTTGTCTGCCGAACGGCAGCTTTTCCGAGCCGCGGAAAAACAAGCCGCGATTGACGTCGCCTTCCAGGGCAAAGCCTAGATGCATGTCGATGCAGAATTGCCCGGCCTTGGCTATCCCGTCGCGCAAGCCACACTGCTGGAGGCAATCGAACCCCATGCTGCATTGCCGCGTCTTGGCCCGCGCCTGCAGGCGCTCCTGCTTTTCCAGGTAACGTGCCAGCCAAGGGGTATTGACGGCACGTGCCGGCAAGCCGGCGACGCTCATGAACGTGACAATATCCTCGGGCTGCGCATTGGCCAGCACCTCCTTGAACGCGGGATGCGCATCGCCCTCCGCAGTCACGGCGAACGGCGTTCCCAACTGCACCGCCGATGCCCCCAGGCCAAACAACTCTCGAACCTGGGCCGGATCGTGTATTCCGCCCGCGGCAATCAGCGGGATCGGCTCGATACCGAGCTTGGCGAACAACTCCCGCGTCTCCGTCAGCGCCTGCGCAAACGCATACTGCGGCGCATCCAGCTCGTCCAGGCTCGCGGCTCCCAGATGGCCCGCCGCAAAGCGCGGATTTTCGATGACGATGGCGTCCGGCAGGCGATTCTTGCGCATCCACTTCTTGAGAATCAAGCCGATGCCGCGCGCATCGGACAGGATCGGTATCAGCGCCACGCCGGGAAAGTCCGCGGTGAGGTCGGGCAAG
Source organism: Burkholderiaceae bacterium (assembly GCA_036391935.1). GTDB lineage: Bacteria > Pseudomonadota > Gammaproteobacteria > Burkholderiales > Burkholderiaceae_D > PKWO01. The sequence goes on from DASVYZ010000509.1 coordinate 5,555, forward strand.
TCCAGCGGCAACCCGGCGCCCACCACGAGAGCATCGATGCCGCTTTCGCATGACTGGCGAACGTAGGCGGCATATTCGCCGACCGCGCGCATCACATTGACGGCGAGCATGCCGCGCCCTTGCGACAAATCCCGCGCGGCCCTGATTTCGCGGTCCAGCGCAACCAGGTTCGCCGCATTGATCGCTTCCTTGTTGCGCGTGCCCTCGGTCGAGGCCATCAAGTCGGGATGATGGCGCCGCAGATCGACGCTCGAAATCGTGCCGAGCGCGCCCAGTGCGGCGACGCTGCCGGCCAGGCGGTGCGCCGACACGCCGACGCCCATGCCGCCCTGGACGATGGGCAGCAGTGTCCTGCCTTTGATTAACAATGGGGGATGCATAAATAAAAGATGTCCTTCATTTTTCCAAAATACTGTCGCGCTCCGGCGCAATCTCGCGCCCGGCATAAGCGCAATCGTTGGCGGAAACGGGACGAACCGCGATTTCCTGCGCCCGCATGCGCTCCTGAAGTGCCGCGATCTCCTGGCGCAAGGCCCGGAGATCGGCGTGCAATTCGCGCCTGAGTTTCTTTTCGTCTTCTCCGACCAGAAGAGCGGCGATGTTCGCCGTGAGCAGCGAAAAGAGCGCATAGCCGAGCAGAACGATGAAGGCCGCGAGAATGCGGGAAGCGGCGGTGGAGGGAACCAGATCGCCATAGCCGACCGTTGCGCCGGTAGTGAACGCCAGCCAGACGCCGTCGGCATAATTCCCCACGTTCGGCTCAAGCCATAAAAAGCCGGCGCCGCCGACAGCCAGCATCGAGACGGCAAGCAGACAGACCTGCCACAAGCGATTCAAGGCAAGGCGGGCGAAGAGCAAGGACGGCATGCGGGCAAACACGAGGCAGCAATATCCCAGCCGCAGCGCCCATTCGATCGAATTCCACGGCACGCCGCCGGGCCAGGCGCTCGCCAACGCTCCCAGTATGATCAAGCGGTCGAGCCAGGCATATTTACGCCTCTGCAGCCGTTGAACTGCGTTCGTGTTGTGCAAGGTCGCATGGCCGATCGTCAGCAAGGCCAGCGCCACTCCGGCATAGAGGAGATAACCGAGGTTCCGGAACACCGGCCCCGGCCCGGCCAATACCAGGTAAAACGCCGGGGTCAGCGCCAGCAGAGCTGCCAAGTGCATCAATTCGAGCACGACCGTTCTGCGGTGCTTCTCCATATGTTCATCCATTGAAGGTCCGTGACGAATCGGCGGCCAGTCGGAAGACGCCGCCCAAAATGGCCTCAACTATGCCCGGTGGCGCGCCAACAATCCTTGAGGCAGATCAAATTCCCGACAGATTCTGCCGTTCGCTCCCGGGCCGCAGGCGCGAAAAATTGCAATCGCCCGGAAATTTGATTCAAGTCAATTCCCCAAAAAGGCAAACCGCTTACCCTCCAGCCATTGTCGCTGTCTATCCGGGAGAAGGTCTGTGGAAAATGAAATGAACTACAACTACAAGGTGGTGAAGCAATTCGCCATCGCGACCGTGGTCTGGGGAGTGGTCGGCATGCTGGTCGGCGTTTTCATCGCCGCGCAGCTTGCCTGGCCCGAACTCAACTTCGATACGCCGTGGCTGACTTATGGCCGCCTGCGCCCGCTGCATACCAATGCGGTGATTTTCGCCTTCGGCATCTGCGGCTTATTCACGACGTCCTATTACGTCGTGCAACGCACCTGCCAGGTGCGGCTGTTTTCCGACAAGCTGTCCGCCTTCACCTTCTGGGGCTGGCAATTGGTGATCGTGGCAGCCGCCATCACACTGCCCATGGGCTACACGCGCGGGAAGGAATATGCCGAGCTCGAGTGGCCGATCACGATCCTGATCGCCGTCGTCTGGATCGCCTATGCGATCAATTTTTTCGGCACCATCGCCAAGCGCCGGATCAAGCATATCTATGTCGCCAACTGGTTCTTCGGCTCCTTCATCATCGCCGTGACCTTGCTGCACGTGGTCAATGGCGCGAGCATTCCGGTGACCCTGTGGAAGTCTTATTCGGTCTACGCCGGCGTGCAGGATGCGATGATCCAATGGTGGTACGGCCATAACGCGGTCGGTTTCATCCTCACCGCAGGCTTCCTCGGCATGGTGTATTACTTCATCCCCAAGGAAGCCGAACGCCCGGTGTATTCCTACCGCCTCTCGATCGTCCACTTCTGGGCCTTGATCTTCACCTACATGTGGGCCGGCCCGCACCATCTGCATTACACCGCCCTGCCCGATTGGACCCAATCGCTCGGCATGGTGTTCTCGCTGATT
>DASVYZ010000510.1:0-4011 GCA_036391935.1 Burkholderiaceae bacterium
AGCCGGTACATGGCTGGTCGCTCAGGGAATTCCCCGCGCTCGATTCGGAACAGACACTGGTGACGGTATTTGCCTCGCCCGACTATCTCGACCAGCCTGAAGCGCTGTGGGAACTGTTCAATGCCTATCCGCAGGCGAAGATCGTCGGCTGTTCCAGTGCCGGCGAAATCATGGGGCCGCAAGTCAACGATACCAGTCTCTCTGTCGCCGTGCTGCAGTTCGAACGCAGCAAAGTGGAAGTAGTGTCGGCCGATATCGCCAGCGCCGACCAATCGTTCGCCGTCGGCGCCGACCTCGCGCGCCAGTTGCCGATCCGCCAGTTGGCGGCGGTGTTCGTGCTGTCGGACGGTTTGCATGTCAACGGCAGTGAATTGGTGAAAGGCTTGAACTCGGCCCTGCCCGCAGGCGTCACCGTCACGGGCGGCATGGCCGGCGACGGTGACCGCTTCGAGCGTACCTGGGTGATACGCGACCGCCGGCCGCAAACGGGCGCCGTCACCGCCGTTGGGCTTTATGGCAGGCGCCTGCGCGTGACGCATGGATCGCGCGGCGGCTGGGACAGCTTCGGCCCCGAGCGGCGGGTGACGCGCTCCGAGGGCAACGTGCTCTACGAACTCGACGGCAAGCCCGCGCTCGACCTGTACAAGGAATATCTCGGCGAACGGGCCGACGGCTTGCCGGCGACAGGACTGCTGTTCCCGCTCTCGATACGCGACGATGCCAAGGATGCGCGCCAGGTGGTGCGCACCATCCTGGCCGTGGACGAGGAGCACCAATCGCTGACCTTTGCCGGCGACATTCCGCAGGAATGCATGGCCCAGCTGATGCGCGCCAATTTCGACCGGCTGGTCGAGGGCGCCAGCGCGGCTGCCGATCAGGCCGGGTGGAAAAGCAACGGCAGCGACGAGGCTCTGGCGATCGCCATCAGTTGCGTGGGCCGGCGCCTGGTGCTCGGCGAGCGCGTGGAAGAAGAAACCGAAATCACATTGGAGCACCTGCCGGCAGGCACACGGCAGATCGGCTTTTATTCCTACGGTGAAATTTCTCCACACGTCACAACAAAACAGGCCGCCAGCGGTCCGTGCGAATTGCACAACCAGACCATGACGCTTACCACATTCGCGGAAGTCTGAGCCATGTTCAACGCCCACTCTCTTCTGTTGCGTCAGTTGAAACGCCTGGGCATCGAGATGGGCAAGCGTCCGGCCAACGCCCAGCAATGGCTGCTGTTCCTCGACCGAGTGAACCGCGCCTACACCGAGGCGGATCAGGAACGCTACCTGATGGAGCGCTCGCAGGAAATCGCTTCGCGCGAGATGCAGGAACTTTACGGCCACATCGAGGAAGCGCAACGCATCGCCGGCCTGGGCAATTGGTCGTTCGACCGCACCCGGCGCAAGGGTTTATGGTCCAAGGAATGCGCGCGCATCTTCGGCTGCAATCCGCCCGCACCGATGCCGACCTACAAGGAGCTGTCGCGCCGCGTGCACCGGGAAGATCGGGTGCAGGTCAAGGACCGCACCGAAGCGGCATTCCACGACGGCAAGGACTTCGAGATCGAATTCCGCTGGCTGCTGCCCGATGGCGCGACGCGCTGGCTGCGTGTGGCGGCGCAGGTACAGAAAGACGAATCGGGCAAGGTCGTCAGGCTGCATGGCACCGTGATGAACGTGACGGCGCGCAAGCTGGTCGAATTGCGCCAGGCGATGGAGCACACCGTCACGCGCCTGCTCGCGGAAGCCGAGGCGCCGCTCGAAGTCATGCCTGAAGTGATCGAGACGATTTGCGAGACGGCGGACTGGAAAGGCGGCGTGCTCTGGACGCTGGACAAGGCCGCGGCAACATTCAACCGCGGCGCCAGTTGGTGCCAGCCCCAACCGCGCATCGAGAGCTTCTTCCGCCAATACAAGTCGCAGATGAAGCGCCCGCAGGCCGGCAGCCCGGTCGCACGCGTGCTGCTGACGAAGGCGCCGGTATGGTATGACGACGCGGTACGCGGCAGCGTGCCGCGCGAGCCGGAACTGCGATCCATTTTCGCGCTCCCCATCCTGGCCGGCGGCGAGATCGCGGGCATGATGGAATTCTTCAACGACATGCGCCAGTTCGCCGACCCGGACATGCTGCTCTCGGCACACTTCATCGGGCGCCACATCGGCCAGTTCTTCCAGCGCAGCCAGGCCGAAGCCGCTCTGCGCGAAAGCGAAGCGCATTTCCGCTCGCTGGTCGAGCAGGCGTCGGACAGCTTCTTCGTGCACGACGTGGACGGCCGCTTTGTCGACGTCAACCAGCGCGCCTGCGAAAGCCTCGGGTATACGCGCGAAGAATTGCTGCGAATGAACCTTGCCGACGTCGATCTCGACCAGCCGGTTTCCGAGTTGCGCCACCTGCGCGACCGCATCGATGCGCAGGGTAACCATGCGCCCGTAGCGCTGGAAAGCCGCTACCGGCGCAAGAACGGCAAGGAATTCCCGGTCGAAATCCGCATGGGACCGATCGACATCGACGGCCAGCGCTACCTGCTCTCCTTGGTGCGCGACGTGACCGAGCGCAAGGAAATGCAGGATCACATCGAGCACCTGGCTTTCCACGACCCGCTGACCGAACTGCCCAACCGGGCGATGTTCAACCGCCACCTCAATCACGCGATCGCCCATGCCCAGCGCTATCACAAGGGCCTGGCGGTGCTGTTCATCGATCTCGACCGCTTCAAGAATATCAACGATACGCTGGGCCATGACGCCGGCGATCGCCTGTTGAAGGAGATGGCGAACCGCATCAGCTCCTGCCTGCGCCAATCTGACGTGGTGGCGCGCACAGAGCGCAACATCGGCGGCGGCAACGTCACCGGCGGCGATCTCGTTGCGCGCCTGGGCGGCGACGAATTCGTCGTGCTGATCGAAGAAGTGACCGATACGGCGCGCGTCTCGCACATTGCGCGCAAGCTGCTGACGGCCCTGGTCAGGGAATTCCCGCTCGAAGGGCAATTGATCCACGTTACCGCGTCGATCGGCATCAGCACCTTCCCCGAGGATGGGCGCAATGAGTTTTCGCTGATGAAACATGCCGACATCGCGATGTACCGCGCCAAGGAGCGCGGCAAGAATACTTTCCAATTCTATTCGGCGCAGATGGATCTGCATTCGGCCGAATTGCTCGCGCTCGAATCGGGCCTGCGCCGCTCGCTCGAGCGCAAGGAATTCGTGCTGTTCTACCAGCCCAAGGTGGAAGCGCGAACGGGCCGCATCACCGGCGTCGAAGCGCTGGTGCGCTGGCAGCATCCCGAGCTGGGACTGGTTTCGCCGGTGCATTTCATCCCTCTGGCAGAAGAAAGCGGCTTGATCGGCCCCCTGTCGCAATGGGTGATCCAGGAAGCGCTGAGCCAAAACCGGCGCTGGCAGGGACTGGGCCTGCCGACGCTACGCATGGCGATCAATCTCTCGGCGCGCCAATTTGTCGACGAAGATCTGCTGACCGATACGCTGCGCGCGCTGAAGGAGTCAAACCTCGACCCGAGCCTGCTCGAACTCGAAATCACCGAGAGCATGATGATGCACAACACGGAAAAGACGGTGCAAATCCTCTCGGAACTGCGGCGCGTAGGCATCCGCATCGCTATCGACGACTTCGGCATCGGCTACTCTTCACTGTCGCATCTGAAACGTTTTCCGATCGACACGATCAAGATCGACCGCTCCTTCATCGAGGACATTCCGGGGGACAAGGCAGACGAAGCAATCACGGAAGCCATCATCGCCATGAGCAAGAGCTTGCAGATCAAGGTGGTGGCCGAAGGCGTGGAATCCCTCGAGCAATTGCGCTTCCTGCGCGCGCGCGGATGCGACGAGATTCAGGGATACTTCTTCAGCCGGCCCGTATCGGCCGCCGAATTCGCGCGGCTCCTGACCGAGAATTCCGCCAGTCCGCGGGCTTATGCCTGACACCTTTGCCTGACGTCCTTGCCTGCTCCCATGCTGAACTTGTTTCTTAAATCGCTGCTCGGCGCCGCCGCCG
>DASVYZ010000511.1:0-3652 GCA_036391935.1 Burkholderiaceae bacterium
CATCCTGGCCGATCCGCTGGTGAAGAAATTTTGCCAGGATGCCATGCGTGAAGCCGCTGAAATCGGCAAGCGCATCGGCTGCGAGGTGACGGAGACGCCGGAAGACCGCCATGTCGTCACGCGCAAGCTCGGCGCCTTCAAGACTTCGATGCTGCAGGATGTGGAGGCCGGGCGTGCTATTGAATTGGACAGCATTGTCGGAGCGGTGCAGGAGATGGGCGTTCGTCTGGGCCTGGCTACGCCGAACGTGGATGCCTTGCTGGGAATCACACGTTTGTTTGGGCGCGTGCACGGCTTGTATCCGGAAGTGTGAATTGCCCCTCGCCAGCGGGCGCGGGAAGTCCGGCAGCCGATTCGTGGCGCGGGCATGAATTGCGCGCTCTTCGAACTTTTAGAACACCCGCTTTCCACCCACCCAAGTTTGTTCCACCTTGACTTTCCAGATATCGACCGGTGCCATCTTGAACAGATCGCGGTCGATTACGATGAAGTCTGCCCACTTTCCCGCTTCCAGTGAACCCTGCGTATGTTCCGCATGCTGCGCATAAGCAGCATCGAGCGTGAAGGCGCGGAAAGCCTCCACCAGTGTCATCCTTTGCTCGGGGTGCCAGCCTCCCGCCGGTTTGCCCTCGTGGTCCATGCGTGTTACGGCGGCATAGATGCCGAAGAAGGGATTGTCGGATTCGACAGGGAAGTCGGAACCACCGGCGATTCTGGTGCCTTGCTTCAACATACTGTGCCAGGCATAGGCGCCTTTCAGACGCTCGGCGCCGATGCGGTCTTCGGCCATGTTCATGTCGGAGGTGGCATGTGTCGGCTGCATCGAGGCAATGATGTCCAATTGCTTGAAGCGCGGGATATCAGATGGCGCCACGACTTGCGCATGCTCGATGCGGTTGCGCAAATCCTTCCCGCCGACTTTCTTGTAAGCCGTCTCGAAGGCATCGAGCACCTGGCGGTTGGCGGCGTCGCCAATGGCATGCACGTTCACCTGGTAGCCGGCCTTCAAGGCGGTTTCGACCTTGTCTTCCATCTCTGCATCGCTCATGAAGAGCAAGCCTCTCTGGTCCGGTTTGTCGGAGTAGGGGGCGAGCAGGGCCGCTCCGCGACTGCCCAATGCGCCGTCGGCGAACAGCTTCACGGCGCGCACGGTAAGGTGGTCATTGCCATAGCCGAGCAAGGGGCCGGCTGGCGAAAGCTGCTTGAAATCGTCGCCTGTGTCGCGAATCATGGCATAGATGCGCACGCTCAATTCGTCGGCGTCGGCAGCGCGCTTGTAGAGCGCGATATCGGCCGCGGTATCGCCGGCATCGCCGACTGCAGTCAGGCCGACTGAATTCATATGGCGCAACGCCGCCGTCAAGGCTTGGTGGCGGTCCGTGTCGCTCGGCTGCGGCAAGGCCTTGTAGGCCAGCTCCATCGCCTTGTCGACCAGCACGCCGCTCGGATTGCCGTGGGCGTCGCGTTCGATACGTCCGCCCTGCGGGTCCTTGGTTTCGGCCGTGATGCCGGTCGCCTGCAGCGCCTTGCTATTGAGCCAGGCGGCATGACCATCCACGCGCCACAGCATGGCTGGCTTGTCTCCAATCGCGGCATCGAGTTCCGCCGCAGTCGGGAAGCGGCCGAGCTGCCACTTGACTTGATTCCAGCCGCCGCCTTCGATCCAGGCATGCTGCGGATTGGCTTGCGCATATGCGCGGATGGCGTCTTGCGCCTGGGCCAGGCTGGCGGTGTCGGACAAGGCGACCTGGGTGCTTTCGAACCCGAGTTCGAGGACGTGGCCGTGCGCATCGATCAAGCCGGGTAACACGGTCTTGCCCCGGCCGTCGGTGACTTGGGCATCGGGATAGCGCTTCTTCAGTGCCTTGGCGTTACCGGTCTGCACCACCTTGCCGAGGTTGAGCACCATGGCATCGAAGCGTATCAGCTTGTCGCCGGATAGCGTATAGCCGTGGATGTTTTCGAGCAGGGCAGGCGCCGCGTGGGCTTGCACAACTACAGCGCCGACAAGAGCCTGCAGCAGGTGCTTCAAGGATGGCATGAGGGTCTCCAAATGTCGCCGCTGCATTGCGGAAATGCGGCGGCACAGATTGTTTTGGCCCCCAGCTTACCTCACTTGGAAACGTTGAGGAAGGGTATCGGCGCGCCGGCGTAGATCGCCTGCGGCAACTGCCCATTCCATTTTTCCGCCTTGACGCGTTCGACTTCGATGCGGCGCAATTCGAGGATGTCCTTGTTCTGCGCCAGCGCAGCACTCTGCACCTTCAAGGCATCGGCCTGCGCTTCGGCAGCCTTCACGGTCGCATAGGCTTCACCGTCGGCGCGGGCGCGCAGGGCATTGGCCTCGGCCTCGGCGATGGCGACCTTTTGCTTTTGTTCTGCTTCCACGGTCTTGAGCTTGTTTTCTGCGCCGAGGCGCAATTGCTCCTGCGTCACTTTCTCGTTGATGGCGCGCATATACGATTCCGAAAATGAGAAGTTGCGCATGTCGATGTTGATCACCTGGGCGCCATACATGGCCAGCTTTTGCGCCAGCGCGCTATTGATGTCGCCCGAGACCTTGGCTCGCTCGGCAATCAGGTCCGGTGCCGTATAGCGCGCCGTGACGGCCTTGAACACTTCCTGCGTCGCGGTGGCGACATAGGAGGACAGGTCGCCGTTGTGCGAATACTTTTCATAGACTTCCGAGACCTTGTCGGTCGCGATCGAATAACGCACCGTCATCGATACCTTGACCGGTTGCGTATCCGAGGTGCTGCCCTCCGCATTTTCGATGTCGGCCTGTTCGGCGCGGATGCTGAAGATGGTCAGCTTCTTCCACGGCGGCAGGATGACCAGGCCTTCTTCCTCGATGCCGGTGATCTTGCCGAAGGTGGTGACCACGCCACGGTTACCGGTCGGTACGCTATGGAAGGGCCAGATGATGGCCACGAGGATGATGATGCCGAGGATGCCGGCGGTGTGCTTGAGCAGTTTGCCGCCTTCTATGTTGAATGCCATGTTTGTGTTCTCCCTTTAGAATCTTTGTGCTTCGGATATCAATGTAGCATGCGCTCTTTCCCGTAGATACGGTAAAAATTGCGGGAAATCACCTGCCTCGCACAACACCGCGTCCGTGACTGCTTGGGTGTCATGATGTCTCCTCGTTTATCGGTATTCTGTCACAACCCGCGGCCGCCACAAAGAATCGCCGGATTGCGTCTATAGTTCGGCAAACTTGCGCTTGATCTCCAGCGAAAGCGCATGGAATTCAGGCGTATCTTCGATGCCTTCGTGCCAGGCCAGGCCGCGTGCAATCAAGTCGTATTTGCAGCGGATGGCAGCGCCCGGCAGGGGGCGGCCGTCGCCATCGAATTCACGCCCAAGCAGCCAGATCGTGTCGGCAATGGCGATGGAGGCGTCGACGTCGTGCGTCACCACGATGATGGTGTTGAGTTCGTCGAGCGTCGAAATCTTCAGGATGGTTTCGCATACCTTGGCCTTGGCGCGCGGGTCCAGGCCCGAAAACGGTTCATCCATCAACAGGAAGTGGGAACTGCACAGCAATTGCTGGGCGATCGCCACGCGCTGGCGCTGCCCGCCCGAGAGCGCGGCCGGGTAGGCCAATGCCTTGTCGGCCAGTTCGAACTCGGTCAGCAATGCCATGCAGCGC
>DASVYZ010000512.1:0-1668 GCA_036391935.1 Burkholderiaceae bacterium
GCCGCTGGCGATGCCGTGGCCGCCGGCTTCCACTCCGATGATCTGCACGCTTTTTTCTTCGATGTAGGGGTAGAACATGCCGATGGCATTGGAGCCGCCGCCAACGCAGGCGATCACCGCATCCGGCTGGCGCCCGATCATTTCGGGCATCTGCACTTTGGCCTCGTTGCCGATCACGCACTGGAAATCGCGCACCATCATCGGGTAGGGATGCGGGCCAGCCGCCGTGCCGAAGATGTAGAAGGTATTCTCGACGTTGGTGACCCAGTCGCGGATCGCCTCGTTGCAGGCGTCCTTGAGTGTGCGCGAACCGCTTTCCACCGGCACCACCTTCGCCCCCAAGAGCTTCATGCGGAACACGTTGGGTGCCTGACGCTGGATGTCTTCAGCACCCATGTAGACGATGCATTCCATGCCGAAGCGCGCCGCCACGGTGGCCGTCGCCACGCCGTGCATGCCGGCGCCGGTCTCGGCGATCACGCGCTTCTTGCCCATGCGCTTGGCCAGCAGCGCCTGGCCGATGGCGTTGTTGATCTTGTGCGCACCGGTATGGTTGAGGTCCTCGCGCTTCAGGTAGATCTGCGCGCCGCCCAGGCTTTCCGACAGGCGCTTCGCATGATAGATCGGACTGGGTCGCCCCACATAGTGTTTCAGTTCGTAGGCGAATTCGGCCTTGAACTCGGGATCGTCGCGAAAGCGCAGGTACTGCTGGCGCAGTTCCTCCACGGCCGGGATCAGCGTCTCGGCCATGTAGATGCCGCCGAATTGGCCGAAGTGGCCGCTCTTATCTGGATAACTGTAAGTCAACGTTCTTAGCCTCTTTGATGAATGCTGCGACCTTCGCCGCATCCTTGATTCCTTTTGCCGCCTCCACGCCGCTGGATACATCCACCGCGTAAGGCCGCACTTGCCTGATTGCCTCACCCACATTGCCCGCATGCAAGCCGCCGGAAAGGATCACCGGCAACGGCAATTCATGTGGAATCAACGCCCAATCGAACGACTCGCCGGTGCCGCCCTGTGTGCCTTCCACATAGGCATCCAGCAACAGGCTTTGGGCCGTCCTGTACGAAGCCGCGCATTGTACCAAATCCACCCCCGGCTTGACCCGGATCGCCTTCAGGTACGGCCTGCCGAATTGCCCGCAAAATTCAGGGGACTCTTCGCCGTGGAACTGGAGCACGCCCAGCGGCACTTTTGCCAGCACTTCGCGCACGTAATCGACAGATGGATTCACGAACAGCCCAACCACCGTCACGAACGGCGGTACTGCACGTGCCAGCTTCGCAGCCTGATCGACGCCGAGATGACGTGGGCTCTTTTCGTAAAACACCAAGCCGAGCGCATCCGCACCGCTGTTCGCAACGGCATGGATATCCTGCTCGCGGGTGATGCCGCAGATTTTGATGCGTGTTCGGGTCATTCTGGATTCCGGAATCCTGCTCAAGAACGAAGCGACATTGTACCTTGCGGCAGTCCCCACTTCGCATCGTAGGTGATGTGGCGCAGATAGAGCCCATCCGGCGCAAAAGTCGGCGCGGCGAACTTGCGGTCGCGCCCTTCCAGCACCTCGCGCATCCACTGCGGCGGGTGCTTGCCCTTGCCCACATAAAGCAGGCAGCCGAGGATGTTGCGCACCATGTGGTGCAGGAAGGCATTGGCCGTCAG
>DASVYZ010000513.1:0-6901 GCA_036391935.1 Burkholderiaceae bacterium
GGTGTTGCGCATTCTCGGTTACCGGCTGATGGAAGCGGGCGCCCCGGAGCTGGCGGTGACTGTATTGCAAAAAGTGTTGCGCCTGGCCGAAGACGAACCGCAATCGTTCCGCGATCTCGGACTGGCTTATGCGGCAGCTGGCCGCTACCAGGAAGCGATCGACAGCTTGAACGAAGTTGCGCAGCGCAACTGGGACCCGCGGTTCGGCGATATCGCCTTGATTGCCGTCGGTGAATTGAACGCGGTCGCCGCGACGCATAACCCGGCGGCGCATCCGCTGGACTTGAGCCATGTCGATCCGCGCCTGCTGAAAAACCTGCCGCTCGATTTACGCGTCGTGATGAGCTGGGATGCGGACAACAGCGACATGGATCTGTGGGTGACCGATCCCTCGGGCGAGAAGTGTTTTTACCAGAACACCCTGACGCGCCAAGGCGGCAGGATCTCGCGCGACGTGACGCAAGGCTACGGCCCGGAAGAATTCATCCTGCACCATGCCGTACCCGGCAAGTACAAGATCGAAGCCAACTTCTACGGCAACCGTCAGCAAGTGGTGGCCGGTGCGACGACGGTACAAGTCCGGCTGACGACCGGCTTCGGCACAACGCATGCCAGGGACAAGATGATTACCCTGCGCCTGCGCGACCGTGGCGACACGGTCTTTGTCGGCGAGTTTGAAGTGAGGCCCTAGAGAATACCATTCTCGGCAAAGGAGTAGGCATCGCGTGACGTGACCACCACGTGGTCCAGCACGCGCACCTCGACCAGTTCCAGCGCTTCCTTCAACACCTTGGTCAAGGCCTGGTCCGACATGCTCGGCTCGCAGCTGCCGGAAGGGTGGTTGTGCGCCAGGATCACGCCGGCGGCATTGTGCGCCAGCGCGGCCTTGACGATTTCGCGTGGGTGCACGCTGGTGCGCGTCAAGGTGCCGCGAAACAATTCCTCGCTCGCGATGAGGCGGTTTTTCACGTCCAGGAACAGCACGGCAAAGGCTTCGTGCGCCTTGGTGCCGAGGCTGTGGCGCAGATATTCTTTCACCGCCCTGGGCGAACTGAGCGTATCGCTGGCACGCAGTTCCTCCTTGAGCGAGCGCCGCGCCAGTTCCAGCACGGCTTGCAATTGGGCATACTTGGCCGGCCCGAGGCCGTTGATGGCGGAAAAGTCCGCTAGGCTTGCGGAAAACATGCGGTTGAGCGAGCCGAAATGGGCGAGCATCTCGCGCCCGAGGTCGACCGCGCTTTTGCCCGCCACGCCCATGCGCAGGAACACGGCCAAAAGTTCCGCGTCGGACAGCGCCTGCGCCCCATGTTCGATCAAGCGTTCGCGCGGCCGCTGATCGGCCGGCCAATCTGTAATTGCCATTGATGCTCGTTTCCCTGAGTTTGGGCCGGCCCGCCTTGGTAAAATAGGCGTTTATTTTGCCTGCCCGGTTTTTCTGGTGTTTTCCCATGTCAAATTTACCACAGCAATCCCTGCCGCAGATCACGCGCAGCGCATATCTCACCCTGCATTACCGCCTGAGCTCGGCCGATGGCGCGGAATTGATCACGACCTTCAATGAAACGCCCGCCACGCTTTATATGGGCCAGGGCCAGTTGGCGCCGTTCCTGGAGGATTGCCTGGTCGGCTTGCATGAGGGGGCGCATGAAGTGTTCGAATTGCCGCCTGAACGCGCTTTCGGCCCGCGCAACCCCGAACTGTTGCGTCGCGTATCGATGGCGACGCTGAAGGAAAATTCGGCTTCCGACGCCGAATACCGCATCGGCGACCTGGTCGATTTCGCCGCACCGGGCGGCGGGCGCTTTGCCGGCGTGCTGCGCGAGATCGACGAAGAGGGCGCCTTGTTCGACTTCAACCACCCGCTGGCGGGGCAGAGCGTGCGCTTCGAAGTTAAAATCATTGGAGTGTTGTAAAGGATCGTAGGTTGCGCCGGCCGTCGCACGGGGAGCGCAGCGAAATCCAACATCCGCCGGTCGCCATGACGCCTCCGGTGAACATGGAAACGCAGGTGTGTCGGGCTTCGCTGCGCTCAACAACGACCTGCCGGAAGTATTGACCGGAATTGACATGGATAAAGAAATTTTGTTAGCCCAACCGCGCGGCTTCTGCGCCGGCGTGGACCGCGCCATCGAGATCGTCGAGCGCGCCCTGAAACAATTCGGCGCGCCGATCTATGTGCGTCACGAGATCGTGCACAACGCCTACGTCGTCAACGACTTGCGCAGCAAGGGCGCGATCTTCATCGAGGAATTGGCCGACGTCCCGGCCGGCAATACCGTGGTGTTTTCCGCCCATGGCGTGTCGAAAGCGGTGCAGGCCGAGGCGGCCGAACGCGGCCTGTCGGTGTTCGATGCCACCTGCCCGCTGGTGACCAAGGTGCACGTCGAAGTGGCCAAGATGCGTCGCGACGGGCGCGAAATCATCATGATCGGCCACGACGGCCATCCCGAGGTCGAAGGCACGATGGGCCAGTCCGAAGCCGGCATGTACCTCGTCGAAACCGTGGACGACGTGGCCAAGCTGCAAGTCAGCAACCCGACGATGCTGGCCTACGTCACACAGACCACGCTCTCGGTCGACGATGCTGCCGACGTGATTGCCGCCCTGAAGCGAAAATTCCCCGAGATCGTCGAACCGAAGAAGGGCGACATCTGCTACGCCACCACCAATCGCCAGGAAGCCGTCAAGTTCATGGCGCCCCAGGTCGATACCGTCATCGTGGTCGGCAGCCCCAACAGTTCCAACTCCAACCGCTTGCGCGAAGTGGCGGAAAAGAAGGGCACGGCGGCCTACATGGTCGATAATGCCGCGCAAATCAACCCGGCCTGGCTCGAAGGCAAGACGCGCATCGGCGTGACGGCAGGCGCGTCGGCGCCCGAGGTGCTGGTGCAGGAAGTGATTTCACGCTTGAAAGAGCTGGGCGCCAAGAGCGTGCGCGCGCTCGATGGCGTCGAGGAGGGCGTTACCTTCCCGCTCCCCAAAGGATTGTCTGGATTGCAATAACGGCGAAATTTAATTCTGGGATCGCAAAGTTATTCCGTAAATAGTTCTTTGTTTTCCTCGCTATGATGCGGTCTCTCGCATTTTGTGGCATTTTCGCACCGCTCCAGAGCACTTCCGGGCTGTGCGAACGGCAATACGCGAGGTAGTATGCGGTTGGGACTCTTTAAGGTGCCCGAGAGTAAATACCTACCGCACGCCAATAATAAAAACGTTGACACACTCACGCCATTGGAGACAACATCATGAGCAAGGTTTGCGCTATCAAAGTACGGCTTCGAGCAGTAATCTCGATGATCGCATAACCGCGCTCGAACATAGCGGCACCCGTAAGGCAAGGCCTTGGGTGCCGTTTTTGTTATCAGGAATGGTTTTTGCTGCATTTGCACATCGCAATCTGTTCCCGCACGTGCCGCGGCATTTCGAATTTGCAGTTTTTTCGCTTGTTTGACGATCTGGAGAAAGCATCGACATGGATACCTTTATCCAACAAATAATCAACGGCCTGGTTCAGGGCGGGATGTATGCACTGGTGGCGCTAGGCTACACCATGGTGTACGGCGTGCTGAACCTCATCAACTTCGCCCACGGCGATGTGTTGATGATTGGCGCATTGACCGGTATCACCATCCTCAACATGGTGCAATCGGTGGCGCCAGGCCTGCCCGGCGTGGTCAAGATCATCATCGCGATCGCCGGTTCCATCCCGGTCTGTATCGCCGTCAACGTGCTCATCGAGCGCGTGGCGTACCGCCGCCTGCGCAATGCGCCGCGCCTGGCCCCCTTGATCACGGCCATCGGCGTATCGACATTGCTGCAGACCTTCGGCATGATCATCTGGGGCCGTAACCCGGTTCCCTTCCCCGGCATCATGCCCAGCGAGTCGTTCCAGATCGGCGGCGCCTTCATCTCGCCCACGCAAGTGATGTTGATGATTCTCGCCGTCGCCTGCATGCTGGGCCTGGTCTATATGGTGGAACGCACCCGCATGGGACGCGCGATGCGCGCCGTGGCGGAAAACCCGCGCGTGGCCGGCTTGATGGGCGTCGATTCCAACGGCGTCATCGTGCTGACCTTCGCCATCGGCGCGGCGCTGGCCGCCGTGGCCGGCGTGATGTGGGGCGCGGTCTACTCTTCGGCCCACTTCGCCATGGGCGTGGTGCCCGGCATGAAGGCCTTCTCCGCGGCAGTGCTGGGCGGCATCGGCAATATCTACGGCGCCATGGTGGGCGGCGTGGTGCTGGGCCTGGTGGAAGCGCTCGGCGCCGGCTACCTGGGCGATTTGACCGGCAACCTGTTCGGCAGCCAATACCAGGACGTATTCGCCTTCCTGGCGCTGATTCTCGTATTGACGCTCAAACCGTCCGGCATCATGGGCGAACGCGTTGCGGACCGTGCCTGATTATTAAAGAGGAACCCATGTCCATTCACTTCGACATCAAGAACAACCCGAAGACGGCATACCGCAACCTGGCCATCGTGCTGGTCGCGGCCCTCGTCTTCCCCTTCCTGGCCGCGCCGTTCGGCAATTCCTGGGTCCGCATCGTCGACCTCTCGCTGCTTTACATCATGCTGGCGCTGGGCTTGAACATCGTGGTCGGCTTTGCCGGCCTGCTCGATCTGGGCTACATCGCGTTCTACGCGCTGGGCGCCTACATGACGGCGGTGTTCGCCTCGCCGCAGTTCTCGACGATTCTGCAATCCTTCGTCGACAACTACCCGAGCGTGGGCAACGCGCTGGTCTCGTTCTTCGGGCCCGAGGTCATGCAAAACGGCATCCACCTCTCGGTCTGGGTAATCGTGCCCATGAGCGCTGCCATCGCCGGCGTGTTCGGCGCCATCCTCGGCGCCCCGACCCTGAAGCTGCGCGGCGACTACCTCGCCATCGTGACCCTCGGTTTCGGGGAAATCATCCGCATCTTCATGAACAACCTCTACGCGCCGATCAACATCACCAACGGCGCCATCGGCGTGTCCGGCATCGACCCGGTCCGCATCGCCGGCGTGTCGCTGGGCGGCGAGCCCGGTTCGCACTCCACGGTGTTCGTTTTCGGCATGGGCATTCCCTCGGTCAATGCCTACTACTTCCTGTTCCTGGCACTGTGCTGCCTGGTCATCTTCGTCACGGTGCGCCTGCAGCATTCGCGTCTGGGCCGCGCCTTCGTCGCGATCCGCGAAGACGAAATCGCCGCCAAGGCCATGGGCATCAATACGCGCAACATCAAGCTCCTGGCCTTCGCCATGGGCGCTTCGTTCGGCGGTGTGGCCGGTTCGATGTTCGCCTCGTTCCAGGGCTTCGTCTCGCCGGAATCGTTCGCCCTGAACGAATCGATCGCCGTGCTGGCCATGGTGGTTCTGGGCGGCATGGGCCATATCCCGGGCGTGATCCTGGGCGGCATCCTGCTGTCGGCGCTGCCTGAAATCCTGCGCTATTCCGACACGCCGCAAATCGCCCTGTTCGGTCAAGTCCTCGTGCCGCCGGAAATCGCCCGCTTCCTGCTGCTTGGCCTGGCCATGGTGGTCATCATGCTGACCCGTCCGGCCGGATTGTGGCCCGCGCCCAAGCACGAAGACCGCCCCCTGGCCGACAGGGAATCGGCAGATCAAGCCACCGACGTGGTCAAGGTATAAGGAAACACAGACACCATGAGCGAAGACATCATCCTCAGCATCAACGGCGCAAGCAAGCGCTTCGGCGGCCTGCAGGCGCTGTCCGACGTCAGCCTGAAGATCACGCGCGGCCAGATCTACGGCTTGATCGGCCCCAACGGCGCAGGCAAGACGACTTTCTTCAACGTCATCACCGGCTTGTATCAACCCGACACCGGCACCTTCGAGCTGGGCGGCAAGCCTTATTCGCCCTCGGCGCCACATGAAGTGGCCAAGGCCGGCATCGCCCGCACCTTCCAGAACATCCGCCTGTTCGGCGAAATGTCGGCCGTGGAAAACGTGATGGTCGGGCGCCACGTGCGCACCCACCAGGGCGTGTTCGGCGCCGTGTTCCACCACAAGAAGGCACGCGAAGAAGAAGCGGCGATCCGCAAGCGCGCCCTGGAACTGCTCGACTTCGTCGGCATCGGCAAGTTTGCCAACCGTACCGCGCGCCTGTTGTCCTACGGCGACCAGCGCCGCCTTGAAATCGCCCGCGCCCTGGCCACGGAACCGCAATTGCTGGCGCTGGACGAGCCGGCGGCCGGCATGAACGCCACCGAAAAACTCGGCCTGCGCGACCTGCTGGTAAAGATCAAGGCCGAAGGCAAGACCATTCTCTTGATCGAGCACGACGTGAAGCTCGTCATGGGCCTGTGCGACCGCTTGACCGTACTCGACTATGGCAAACCGATTGCCGAGGGGGTGCCGGCTGAAGTGCAAAGCAACCCGGCCGTGATTGAAGCTTACCTCGGTGGAGGACACTAATGACTGAAAACCAAAAGCAAGCCGCGCCGGAAAAGGCGGCGGTCTCGAACGAAATCATCCTCAAGATCGATAACCTGAACGTCGCCTATGGCGGCATCCAGGCGGTCAAGGGCATCAGCCTCGAAGTGCGCAGGGGCGAACTGGTCACGTTGATCGGCGCCAACGGCGCCGGCAAGACCACGTCGCTCAAAGCCATCACCGGCACGCTGCCGCCCTGCAAGGTGGACGGCCACGTCGAATACCTCGGTCAGGGCACCAAGGGCATGCACTCGTTCGACCTGGTCAAGAAGGGCCTGGCCATGGTGCCGGAAGGCCGCGGCGTGTTCACGCGCATGACCATTCAAGAGAACCTGTTGATGGGCGCCTACGTCAAGAACGACAAGGCCAGCATCGACGCCGACATCGAAAAGTGGTTCAGCGTGTTCCCGCGCCTGAAGGAACGCCAGTCGCAGCTGGCCGGTACGCTCTCCGGCGGCGAACAGCA
>DASVYZ010000514.1:0-1912 GCA_036391935.1 Burkholderiaceae bacterium
CTCGCCGGCGCGTTCGCACATCAACTCGAGCGCCAGTTCGGCTTGCCCGATGGCGCGCATGCAATGGTGGATGCGGCCAGGGCCCAGGCGTGCCTGCGCGATCGCGAAACCGGCGCCCTCCTCGTGGATCAGGTTGGAGCATGGCACGCGCACATTGCGCAACAGCAGCTCGCAATGCCCTTCCAGCGCAAGGTGGTGCATCACGGGGATGTTTCGCTCCACGCTCAAGCCCGGCGCGTCCATCGGCACCAGCACCATGCTTTGGCGCCGGTGCGTTTCGCCCTCGGGGTCGGTCACGCCCATCACGATCGCGACCCGGCAATGGGGATGCGCCGCCCCGGTGATGAACCATTTGCGCCCGTTGATCACATAGTGGCTGCCTTCGCGCCGTATCGTGGTCTGGATATTGTTGGCATCGGAGGATGCCACGTCCGGCTCGGTCATGGCGAAACACGAGCGTATGTCGCCGTCGAGCAAGGGCTCAAGCCAGTGCCAGCGTTGCTCCGGCGTGCCGTACATGTGCAGCACTTCCATGTTCCCGGTATCGGGCGCGCTGCAATTGAAGACTTCCGCCGCCCAATGCACCCGCCCCATGATTTCCGCCAGGGGGGCGTATTCGAGGTTGCTCAAGCGCCGCCCCGGCTCATTGGGTTCCAGCCCAGGCAGGAACAGATTCCACAGGCCCTCGGATTTCGCCAGCGCCTTCAAGTCGGACATGAATTCGGGATAGACGCCCGCCGCCTCGGCGCGGTTCCACTCGCCGAGGCGCGGCAGTATGTGCGCTTCCATGAAGTCCGACAATTGGCGGCGCAACGCCTGGGTCTTCGCTGAAAATTCGAAATCCATGCTTTTCTCGCCTCCTGGGCCGGTTGGGGCCATTGTCTGCGCGCTTCAGACATCGAACGATGATCTAGATCAAGTTCCGGCAAATTCCCCCGTCCGCGCGATTTTGATGTCGATCAAGGTTTTCAAAAAAACCTGGGACTTCGATTGACCATACTAGATTTAGTTTCTAATCTTCACAAAACCACTAGATGTTGTACCAAACTTTATCCCCGGGAGGATTATGTCGATACCGCAAGCCTGGCCTGTACCCGAAAAAATCCACAAGCGCGATGGCGGCATCGAAGCTTTCGACGCGCGCAAAATCGAATCCGCCCTGTTGCGTGCAGGCAGTGCGAGCGGAGAATACGGCGCGTCGGAGGCGTCGCGCCTGGCAAACCTGGTCACGTTGCAACGCCTCGCCCCTCATGATAGCGCCCCGGCCGGCATCCCCGGCGTGGAACAGCTCCAGGACGCGGTCGAGGCTGTGCTGTTCGACCAGGGCTATCGCCGGACTCTGCGCGCCTACATCGTGTATCGCGACCAACACCACAAGCTCAGGGCCGACCGCAAGACGCTGCTCGACGTCGAATCGTCGATGAACGAATACATCGATCAGCGCGACTGGCGTGTCAACGCCAATGCCAACCAGGGCTATTCGCTGGGCGGGCTGATCCTCAATGTCTCCGGCAAGGTGATTGCCAACTATTGGCTCAATCACGTATACCCGCCGGAAATCGGCAACGCGCACCGCGAGGCAGACATTCATATCCACGATCTCGACATGCTGTCCGGCTATTGCGCCGGGTGGTCGCTGCGCACCTTGCTCAATGAAGGCTTGAACGGCGTGCCGGGCAAGGTGGAATCGGCTCCGCCGCTGCACATGTCTTCCGCCATCGGCCAGATCGTCAACTTTCTCGGCACCCTTCAGAACGAATGGGCCGGCGCGCAGGCGTTCAGCTCGTTCGACACTTACATGGCGCCGTTCGTGCGCAAGGATGCCTTGTGCTACGAGGAAGTCCGGCAATACATCCAGGAGCTGATCTACAACCTCAACGTGCCGTCGCGCTGGGGCACGCAGACGCCCTTC
>DASVYZ010000515.1:0-11446 GCA_036391935.1 Burkholderiaceae bacterium
GCCGAACGCGAGGCCCGGGGTTGGACCGTTGACTACGTGGCGGGGCAACTGAACCTGGCCCCGCGTCAGATTCAGGCGCTGGAAAGCGACAATTATGCAGCCTTGCCCGGCATCGCCAGTGTGCGCGGCTTCGTGCGTGCCTATGCAAAGCTGCTCAAGGTCGAGGCCGATCCGCTCGTGGCCTTGATTGCGAGCGAGCAGATCGTGCCGAACCAGCCGCTCGAACCCAAGCCCAACCTGTCGTCTGCGCCTTTCGCGCACAGCCGCCTCAACGGCGCCCCGAATCGCGGCAATTCGCTCAAGGGCATGGCGCTTGCGCTAGTCTTCGTTTTGCTCGCGGCCGGCGTAATCGGCATCGAGCATATGGGTGGCTGGCCCAGACTATCGCAATCGCTTTCGGCGCAATTCAAGAACTTGATGGGTGGTGCCGCCGGCAATAACACGACAGCGTCTGAAAGCCACGATACGACGCAAGAGACCTTGCCGACCAAAGGGACGGCTGAAGGCGGAGACGCGGCCGGCAAGGCGGAAAGCCAATCGAGCCAACCCGATAAGCCGGTGGATGCGTCTGCGTCAGCGCAGGCGACGATCCCGGCGGCTTCTGCCGGGACGCCTGCCAGTGCAGCGGCACCGGCGGGTTCGGCGCCTGCGGCGACAGCGCCGGGCATCGTGCCGCAACCCAAAAATGAAACTCCGGCGTTGTCGGCAAAAGCTCCTGAGGCTGCCTCACCCGGCGGCGGCACCCTGGTGTTGACGGCGCGGCAGAATTCCTGGATCGACCTGCGCGCCGGCGGCAACGTCATTGCTTCGCACCTGCTCAAGGCCGGCGACACCGAGAATATCGAAGTGCCTGGTGCGGCACAGCTGACGATAGGCAACGCGGCCGGCGTCGATGCCACGTTTCGCGGCCAATCCCTGGCGACCACCGGCGACGGCAAGAGCAACGTGGCCCACATCAGTTTGAAATAATGACCAATATCACCGACAACAGCCCCATTCCATCGGGCCCGCTGCAACGGCGCCAAAGCCGTGCGGTCGTGGTGCGCTATGGCGCACGCGAGGTCAAGGTCGGCGGCGGCGCGCCGGTCGTTGTGCAGTCGATGACCAATACCGATACGGCGGACGCCATCGGCACCGCGATCCAGGTGCGCGACCTCGCGCGCGCCGGCTCGGAAGTCGTGCGCATCACAGTCAACACGCCGGAAGCAGCTGAAGCCGTTCCCGCGATCCGTGAACAACTGGATCGCATGGACTGCGACGTGCCGCTGGTCGGCGACTTCCATTACAACGGCCACAAGCTCTTGATGGATTACCCCGAGTGTGCAAAGGCGCTCTCGAAGTACCGGATCAATCCCGGCAACGTGGGGCAGGGCGCCAAGCGCGATACGCAATTCGCGCAAATGATCGAGGCCGCCTGCCGCTATGACAAGCCGGTGCGCATCGGCGTCAACTGGGGCAGCCTGGATCAAAGCCTGCTGGCGCGCATCATGGACGAAAACGCCCTGCGCGCCGAACCCTGGAGCGCGCAAGCCGTCATGTACGAAGCGCTGATCACGTCGGCCATCGAAAACGCCAAGCGTGCCGAGGAAGTCGGTCTGCCGGGCGACAAGATCATCCTGTCGTGCAAGGTTTCGGGAGTGCAGGATTTGATCGCGGTTTATCGCGAACTGGCGCGCCGTTGCGATTACCCCTTGCACCTCGGCTTGACCGAAGCCGGCATGGGCAGCAAGGGCATCGTCGCATCAACTGCAGCCTTGTCGGTGCTTCTGCAGGAGGGAATAGGCGACACCATACGCATTTCCCTCACGCCGGAGCCGGGCGGCGACCGCACCAGGGAAGTCGTCGTGGCGCAGGAAATTCTGCAGACCATGGGGTTGCGCAAATTCACGCCCATGGTGATCGCCTGCCCTGGCTGCGGCCGCACCACCTCGACCGTGTTCCAGGAACTGGCGGACCGTATCCAGACTTATCTGCGCGACCAGATGCCGGTATGGAAGAAGCAGTACCCCGGCGTCGAGGAAATGAACGTCGCCGTCATGGGTTGCATCGTCAACGGCCCGGGCGAATCGAAGCATGCCAACATCGGCATCAGCCTGCCGGGCACGGGAGAATCGCCGGCCGCGCCGGTATTCGTCGACGGTGCCAAGACGGTGACTTTGCGCGGCGAACGCATTGCCGAAGAATTCCAGGCCATCGTGCTCGACTACGTCCAGACGCGCTACCGTCCGACAGACGCGGCGGCCTGAGCATATTGATTACAACGAAGAAAAGCATGGCAGAAAAAAAGAAAGTCGGAAAAATCGAGGGTATCAAGGGGATGAACGACATCCTGCCGGCCGATGCTCCGCTATGGGAACTGTTCGAAAATACCGTGCAGACAGTGTTGAAGAGCTACGGCTTCCAGCAGATCCGCACGCCCATCGTCGAATCGACGCCGCTGTTTTCGCGCGGCCTGGGCGAAGTGACCGACATCGTC
This sequence comes from Burkholderiaceae bacterium, assembly GCA_036391935.1. Taxonomy (GTDB): domain Bacteria; phylum Pseudomonadota; class Gammaproteobacteria; order Burkholderiales; family Burkholderiaceae_D; genus PKWO01. The sequence continues at coordinate 2,477 of DASVYZ010000515.1, forward strand.
GAGAAGGAAATGTATTCCTTCACCGATTCGATGAACGGCGACTTGCTGACCCTGCGCCCCGAAGGCACGGCCGGCGTGGTGCGCGCGGTGATCGAGCACAACCTGACCTATGAGGGCCCCAAGCGCCTGTGGTACGCCGGCCAGATGTTCCGCCACGAGCGCCCGCAGCGCGGCCGTTATCGTCAATTCCACCAGGTCGGCGCCGAAGCGCTCGGCTTTGCCGGTCCGGACGTCGATGCCGAGCTGATCATGCTGTGCCGCCGCCTGTGGGACGACCTGGGTTTGCAGGATATCCGCCTCGAACTGAATTCGATCGGCGACGCCGCGGAGCGTAACCGTCACCGCGCCGACTTGATTGCTTACTTCGAAAAGCATGCGGCGGTGCTCGATGAAGAAGCCAAGCGCCGCCTGCACAGCAATCCCTTGCGCATTCTGGATACCAAGAATCCGGCAATGCAAGAGATGGTCAATGGCGCGCCGCAATTGCTCGATTACCTCGGCGAAGAATCGCGCGCGCACTTTGAAGGCGTGCAAAAGATCCTCAATGCCAACAACGTGCCGTTCACGATCAATCCGCGTCTGGTGCGCGGCATGGACTATTACAACCGCACAGTGTTCGAGTGGGTTACCGACCAGCTTGGCTCGCAAGGCACGGTGTGCGGCGGCGGCCGCTACGATCCGCTGGTCGAGATGATAGGCGGCAAGCCGACTCCCGCATGCGGTTTCGCCATGGGTGTCGAACGGTTGCTGGAATTGATGAAAGCCGGCGGCGAGCAGTATGCGCCGAATCAATGCGACGTCTACGTCGTGCATCAGGGCGAAGATGCGCAGATGCGCGGCTTCATCGTGGCCGAGCGCCTGCGCGACGCCGGCCTCGACGTCATCCTGCATTGCGCCACGGCGACCGGCATCGGCAACTTCAAGTCGCAGATGAAGCGCGCCGACGCCAGCGGCGCCGCCTTTGCCGTCATCATCGGCGAGGATGAAGTGGCCAAGGGCCAGGCTTCGATCAAGGCTTTGCGCGGAGCGGGCGGTGATCAAGGCGGCAATCAACAAAGCGCTGTGCCGTTCGACGGCGTGGTCGACTATATTGTCGACCAGATCATCGGCAACCATGATCACGACCACGGTCATGACGGGCACGTACACTATCACCCCTAACCAGAAAATCAGGCAGACAAGACATCATGGCATACGATCTTGAAGAACAAGAGCAGATAGATCAGCTCAAGGCCTTTTGGGCCAAATACGGCAATCTGATCACCTGGGTGCTCATCGCCGTGCTGGCAGGCTATGCCGGCTGGACTTATTGGAATAACACGCAGACCAAGCATGCCTCGCTGGCTTCGGGCCTGTACAGCACGATGGAGAGCGCAATCCAGGCCAAGGACAATACCAAGGCCCAGACGGCTGCAGCCGACATTCGCAAGGACTATGGCGACACGGTCTATGCGCAATTCAGCGCGCTGGCCGCCGCCAAGATGGCCATCGACGCCAAGGACGTCAAGGAAGCCAAGGCCCAGCTGCAATGGGTGATCGACAGCAAGTACAACGATGAATTCGCCACCATCGCGCGCATCCGCCTGTCCGGCATCCTGCTCGACGAAAAGGCGTATGACGACGCGATGAAGCTGTTGCCGGCCGAGGCGCCATCGAAGTTCCAGGCCCTGGTGCTGGACCGCAAGGGCGACATCCTGGCGGCACAGAACAAGATTGAGGATGCGCGCGCCATGTACAAAAGTGCGCTCGAGAAGATCGACGAAAAGAGCCCGGCACACAATTTGATCGAGCTCAAGCTTGAATCGGTCGGCGGCTCGTCCGACAAGAGCGCCGCGTGATTGCGGCCGACCAGACACAAGGATGACTATGCGTATTGCAAGGAAAGTTGCTGTTGTTGCGGTGCTGGCTTCGCTGGCCGGCTGCTCGATTTTTCACAAGGATGCGCCGAAGAACCCGCCGGCCACGCTGACGGAATTCAAGGAAACCATGCCGGTGCGCCAGGTGTGGCATGAATCGATCGGCAAGTCGGAAGACTACACTTTCTCGCCCGCCTTGAACGGCGACAGCGTGGTCGCGGCCTCGGAAGACGGCACCATCATCCGTATCGATGCCAGGAAGGGCCATGTGCAATGGCGCATTTCGGCGGGCATGTCCCTGACAGCCGGTGTCGGCAGCGACGGCAACACCGTAGCCGTGGTCGGCGACAAGGGCCAGGTCATGGCATTCGACGGGGAAGGCAAGCTGCGCTGGAAGGCGCAGGCCACCAGTGAAATCCTGTCTGCGCCGGCCGTCGGCAACGGCATGGTGATCGTGCGCGGCGTCGACAACCGCATCACGGGCTTCGACGCGGCAAGCGGCGAAAAGCGCTGGACCCAGTTGCGCACCGTGCCTTCGTTGAGCTTGCGTACCGCACCCGGTATCGTGATCGACGGCTCGACCGCCTACATCGGCATGCCCGGCGGCCGCATGCTCGCCGTGCAGACTTCGAATGGCGTGGTGCGCTGGGAAACCGCGGTGGGCGAGCCGCGCGGCGCGACAGAGCTGGAGCGCGTGGCCGACGTCTCGGGCTTCCCTGTCGTGGTCGGCGGCGAAGTCTGTGCCGTCTCCTATCAGGGCCGCATCGGGTGCTTCGATACGCGGACCGGCAACGCGCGCTGGACCAAGAATTTCTCCAGTATCGCCGGCATCGCCGTCGATGAGCGCTTCGTCCTGGCCGCCGACGACAAGGGTACCGTCACGGCGCTGTCGCGCGATACCGGCTCCTCCGTCTGGACCAGCAAGACGCTGGGCTATCGCAGCCTCACCACGCCGGCCTCGTTCGGCCGTGCCGTGGTGGTGAGCGATTTCGAGGGTTACGTCCATTTTCTTTCGCGTGAGGACGGTTCCATGCTGGCTCGGCGCCAGATCGACAGCAGCCCCATCATGGGTACGCCGCTGTTGTACGACGCGAACCTGATCGTGCAGACCAAGCGCGGCGAGATCGTGGCCTATGCGGCTGATTGATAAAGTCGCGGATTGAAGAATAAGAAGATATAGCAGATGAAGCCAGTCATAGCCCTGGTCGGCCGACCCAACGTCGGCAAGTCGACATTGTTCAACCGGCTCACGCGTTCGCGCGATGCGTTGGTGGCCGACTTGCCCGGCTTGACCCGCGACCGCCACTACGGCGAAGGCCGCGTCGGCGAACGTCCTTTCCTCGTGATCGACACCGGAGGTTTCGAGCCGGTGGCGAAAGAGGGCATCATGCACGAGATGGCCAAGCAGACCAAGCAAGCCGTCGCCGAGGCCGATGTCGTGGTGTTCCTGGTCGATGGCCGGCAAGGCCTGACCCCGCACGACAAGACCATTACCGACTTCCTGCGCAAGTCGGGGCGTCCTGTCATGCTGGTGGTGAACAAGTCCGAAGGCATGAAGTACACCTCGGTCACGGCCGATTTCTACGAACTCGGCCTGGGCGATCCCTACGTCATTTCGGCCGCGCACGGCGACGGGGTGATGGATCTGGTTCAAGAGTCGCTCGACTTGGCGTTTTCCAAGCGCCCCGCCGAAGAAGAGGTGCCGGAAGAGAAGGCGCATAGCATCAAGCTCGCCATCGTCGGCCGCCCCAACGTCGGCAAGTCCACGCTGGTCAACACCCTGCTTGGTGAAGAGCGCGTGATCGCCTTCGACATGCCCGGCACCACGCGCGATTCGATCGAGATCGATTTCGAGCGCGACGGCCGCGCCTATACGCTGATCGATACGGCCGGCATACGCCGCCGCGGCAAGGTGTTCGAAGCGATCGAGAAATTTTCCGTCGTCAAGACCCTGCAATCGATTTCCGAAGCCAACGTCGTGCTGCTGCTGCTGGACGCACAACAGGATATTTCGGAACAGGATGCGCACATCGCCGGCTTCATCCTGGAATCGGGCAGGGCGCTGGTGGTCGGCATCAACAAGTGGGATGGCTTGACCTCGGACAAGCGCGACGAGATCAAGATGGACCTGGAGCGCAAGCTCAATTTCCTCTCCTTTGCCAAGTTCCATTTCATCTCGGCACTGAAGGGAACGGGTATCGGCCCCATGATCAAGTCGGTCAACTCTGCCTATGCCGCGGCGATGGTCGACCTCTCGACGCCGAAACTGACGCGCGCCCTGCTTGAGGCGGTCGAACATCAACAGCCCCGGCGCAAAGGATCAATTCGTCCTAAAATGCGTTATGCGCATCAGGGCGGGCAAAACCCTCCCATCGTGGTCATTCACGGCAATGCGCTGGAAGCGATCGACGATAACTATAAGCGTTACCTCGAAAAACACTTCCGCGAAACTTTTTCCCTGGTTGGTACTCCATTGCGTATCGAGTTTAAATCAGGAAGAAACCCGTTCGCCAAACAAGAAAAATAGTTTTTTTCTTGGCAACATCTGCAAAAATAGATTACATTCGAATAAGATCACGGAGGCACTTGAAAAACCTTCAAGCTGCCTCCAACTCCTCGACACAAAACCACAATTGGAGCTTCCATGAGCAATAAAGGGCAACTGTTACAAGACCCCTTCTTGAACGCCTTAAGAAAAGAGCATGTTCCCGTTTCGATTTACCTGGTCAACGGCATCAAGTTGCAGGGCCACATCGAATCCTTTGATCAATACGTCGTGTTGCTGCGTAATACCGTCACGCAGATGGTCTACAAGCATGCCATTTCGACGGTCGTGCCGGCGCGCGCCGTCAATTTGAATATTGCTGAGGCCGACGCTGAGTAATCCAAAGCTTTCCCTGTCGGCAGGATTCCCAGCACCTGCCGGCGGTTTTACGATGCCGGGAATATCTTTCTCTCGCGGTAAATCTCCCCGCAGTCTGACAGCATTTGCCTGGATTGCGCGACCATGAGCTCCCCAAACAGCTCTATCGCGCTGACCACGCGCGCCTTGCTGGTCGGCGTCGATTTCAACAAGGGTGATTTTGAAGCCAGCCTTGACGAACTCGGGTTGCTGGTCAAGTCGGCCGGCGCCGAACCCGTGCTTACCGTCATCGGCCGGCGTTCCAGCCCCGATGCAGCCTTGTTCGTCGGTTCAGGCAAGGCTGAGGAAATCGCTGCTGCGGTAGCCGAAAATCGGATTGACCTGGTTATTTTCAATCATGCCTTGTCGCCGGCGCAGCAGCGTAATCTCGAACGCATCTTGAAAACGCGCGTTGTCGACCGCACCAGCCTGATTCTCGATATTTTCGCGCAGCGTGCACAAAGCCACGAGGGCAAGGTGCAGGTCGAGCTTGCGCAGCTGCAACATCTGGCCACGCGCCTGGTGCGAGGCTGGACCCACTTGGAACGGCAAAAGGGCGGTATCGGTTTGCGCGGCCCCGGTGAAACACAGCTCGAAACCGACCGGCGCTTGCTCGGCGAGCGCGTCAAGATGCTGCGTTCGCGGCTTGATAAATTGCAAAGGCAAAGGCAGACGCAGCGCCGCGCGCGGGGGCGCAACAATGCCTTCTCGGTGTCGCTGGTCGGCTATACCAATGCCGGCAAGTCGACACTGTTCAACGCCATGGTCAAGGCGCGCGTCTATGCCGCCGACCAGCTGTTCGCCACGCTGGATACGACTTCGCGCCGCATCTACCTCGGCGATGCGGGCCAGGTGGTCGTCTCCGATACGGTCGGCTTCATCCGCGAGCTGCCGCACCAATTGGTGGCCTCGTTCCGCGCCACCCTGGAGGAGACCGTGCATGCCGATCTGCTGCTGCATGTGGTCGATGCCGGCAGCCCGGCGCGCATGGAGCAGATCGAACAGGTCGACCTGGTTTTGAAAGAGATCGGCGCCGACCATATTCCGCAAATACTGGTGTGGAACAAGATCGATGCCGCAGGCCTGGAGCCGGTTTTGGAGCGTGACGAGTATGATAAAATCCGTCGTGTGTTCATCAGTGCGCAAACCGGGGCGGGGCTTGATCTCTTGCGCCAGGCGATCACCGAGCACGCGAAGGACAGAGGAGCGGCCGGAGAAACCGACGGCTACCTGCCACTGCCGGACGATAGCGACTCAGCGCCAAGCGTGTACAACCTCAGTTAATTGAAGCTTGTTTCCCTACTAAGAAAAATCGGCCTGATGTCATCATCCAACGATTTCCCCCCGGGGAACCAACCCAAGCGAAACGACGGCAAACGCCCCAACGAAGGTCCACCCGACCTGGATCAGATGTGGCGCGATTTCACCGGCCGACTGGGCCGCATGTTCGGCCGCAATCAGGGCGGCGGCTCCGGCGGCATGAAGCCCGATGGACGCGGCACGAGCATCGGCGTGGCCATCATCGGCTGCATCCTCTTGCTCATCTGGGTGCTGAGCGGTTATTTCGTCGTGCCCGAAGGGCAGGTCGCGGTCGTGACCACCTTCGGCAAGATGAGCCGCACGGTCGCGCCCGGCATCAACTGGCGCCTGCCTTACCCGATCCAGAGGCATGAGATCGTCAACATCACGGAAGCCAGGACGCTCGACATCGGTTCGCGCAAGGTGACGCCGCAGTCCGCGATGTTGACGATGGACCAGAATATCGTCAGCGTGGAATTGGCGCTGCAGTACCGCATCAAGAGCGCAACCGACTGGCTGTACAACAATAGCGAAGCCGAAGACACCATCAAGCAATCGGCTGAAGCGGCCTTGCGCGAAGCAGTGGGGCGCAGCGCGATGAACGACGTGCTGTCGAGCACGCACGAAAGGCTCACCACCGACGTTGCGACAGCGGTGCAGCAGATGGCCGATCGCTATAAGCTGGGGGTGCAGATCGTCAGCGTCTCGGTGCAGGGCGCGGAACCGCCGGAACAGGTGCAGGCTGCGTTCGACGACGTTACGAAGGCCTTGCAGGATTCCCAGCGCTACAGCAACGAGGGCAGGGCGTATGCCGCCGAGGCGCTGCCCAAGGCCAAGAGCGTTGCCACGCGTCTGACCCAGGACGCCGACGCCTACCGCACCGACGTGGTCGAGCGCGCGCAGGGCGACGCCGAGCGCTTCAGGCAAGTGCTGGCCGAATACCAGAAGGCGCCGGCCGTGACGCGCGACCGCATGTATCTCGAAACCATGCAGCAGATCTTCACCAACACCACCAAGGTCGTGGTCGACTCCAAGAACGGCAACAGCCTGGTCTATCTGCCGATCGACAAGCTGCTGGCGCAGGCGCAAAACAATGGCGACGGCCCCAAGGGCACCGTCACCATCACCACGCCGAGCCAGTCCAGCGACACGACGCAGCCGCAAGCCCAACCCCAGGCCGACACGAACCAGGCCATCGATTCGCAGCGCGCGCACGACGCACGCAGCCGCGATTCACGCGACTCGCGCGACAGGGAGGGCCGCTGATGAACCGCGTACTTTCCATCCTGATCAGCTCAGCCGTCGTGCTGTGGCTCTTGAGCTATACCGTTTTCATCGTGGATCAGCGCAAGTTCGCGGTCGTCTCGACCATGGGCGAGGTGCGCCAGGTGATCGACGAGCCCGGCTTGCATTTGCGGTTGCCGCCGTTCCAGAGCGTGGCGCTGATAGAGAAGCGCATCATGATGTTCGAGACGTCCGAGTCGGAACACTTCGCCACGACGGAAAAGAACAATCAAAAAATGGACATCGAAGCCACGGCCTTGGTCAAGTGGCAGATCGTCGCCCCCAAGTTGAACTACATCGCCGTCGGCGGTGACGAAGCCCGGGCGGTGGAGCGGCTGAAGCAGACCGTGCACGCGGCATTGGCCGATGAAGTGGGGCGCCACACCGCGCAGGAGCTGGTGTCGACCGAGCGCGAGAATGTGAGCCAGGCCGTGCGCCGTCGCCTGGCCGAAGATGCAAAGCAGATCGGTGTCGAGATCGTCGATGTGCATGTGAAACGCGTCGATTTTCCCGATCAATACAATCTTTCCATTTATGAGCGCATGAAGGCCGAGCGCGAGCGGATCGCTGCCGATCTGCGCGCCCAGGGGCTGTCCGAGAAAGAGAATATGCAAGCCAAGGCCGACAGCGAAAGCAAGGTCATTGTGGCGACGGCAACGCGCGATGCGGAAATCGCGCGCGGCGAAGGCGATGCCAAGGCGGCTCAAATCTACTCCCAGGCATTCGGCCAGAATCCCGAGTTTTACAAGTTTTACCAGAGCTTGAAAGCCTATCGCGCGAGCTTCAAGAATCGCAGCGACATCATGGTGGTCGATCCCAATTCCGAATTCTTCAAATACATGAAGAACCCGGAGGCGTTGAACACGAAGAAATAGGCGGCGGATCCCGCGCTTGAATCGGATAAACCCGCGCACCTGAACGAACCTGAACCCGATCTGCCGGCGCCTGGCGCCGGCTTCAACCATTGCTTTTTCCTATGCCAAACTGGCTGCTACCTGAAAACATCGCCGACGTCCTGCCTTCCGAAGCGCGCAAGATCGAAGAGCTGCGCCGCGTCATCCTCGACAATTTCCGCCTCTACGGCTACGAAATGGTCATGCCGCCCATGCTCGAATACATCGAGTCGCTTCTGGCGGGCGCGGGCGAGGATACCGATTTGCGCACCTTCAAGCTGGTCGATCAATTGTCTGGCCGTACCATGGGTTTGCGCGCAGACATGACCACGCAAGTGGCGCGCATCGACGCTCACCTGCTCAACCGTTCTTCGGTAACGCGCCTGTGCTATGCCGGCAGCGTGTTGCATACGCGTCCCTCCGGCCTGCATGCCACGCGCGAGCCGGTCCAGATCGGTGCCGAGATCTATGGCCACAGCGGCCTGGAAGCCGATGCGGAAATCCAGGAACTGGCGCTGGCATCCCTGGCCCTGGCCGGCTTTGCTGAAGTGCGGCTCGATTTGTCGCATGTCGGCGTATTGCGTGCCCTGATCGCGAGCGATGCGCAAGCCACGCGCGACCAGGCGCAGATTTACCATTTGATGCGCGCCAAGGATGTTTCCGGCCTGCGTGAGCTGACCGCCGGCTATGACGCCGGCTTGCGTACCGCCTTGCTCGCCTTCCCCAGCCTCTATGG
>DASVYZ010000516.1:0-6569 GCA_036391935.1 Burkholderiaceae bacterium
CGGGATGTACCGATTTTCGGATACTAATTCCGCTCCCATAAGAAGCGGGAAGATGAAGCAGGAACATGAAACCAATCTGGATCGTAGACGACGACGAATCGATACGCTGGGTGCTGGAAAAAGCCCTGGCGCGTGAAGAACTGGCGACGCGCAGCTTTTCCAACGCGCGCGACGCCATCGAAGCCTTGAACAGCGAAACGCCGCAAGTGCTGGTATCGGACATCCGCATGCCCGGCGAATCGGGCTTGAAGCTGTTGCAGGAGGCGAAGGCGCGCCACCCCGGCTTGCCCGTCATTATCATCACGGCCTTCTCCGATCTCGATTCGGCGGTGGCAGCCTTCCAGGGCGGCGCTTTCGAATACCTGGCCAAGCCCTTCGACGTGGACAAGGCGGTCGAACTGATCCGGCGCGCGCTGGAAGAAAGCCTGCGCGAGGCCATCGTCGAGCAATCGGCCATCACGGCGCCCGAAATCCTCGGCCAGGCGCCGGCCATGCAAGACGTGTTTCGTGCCATCGGGCGCTTGTCGCAATCGAATGTCACGGTCTTGATCACCGGCGAATCGGGCTCGGGCAAGGAACTCGTGGCGCGTGCGCTGCACAAGCACAGCCCGCGCGCATCGCAGCCTTTCATCGCCCTGAACACCGCGGCGATTCCCAAGGAACTGCTCGAATCCGAATTGTTCGGCCACGAGCGCGGCGCCTTTACGGGCGCGCAGGCGACGCGGCGCGGCCGCTTCGAGCAGGCCGAGGACGGCACGCTGTTTTTGGATGAAATCGGCGACATGCCCTTCGACTTGCAGACGCGCCTGCTGCGCGTCTTGTCGGATGGGCATTTTTACCGCGTCGGCGGCCATCAGCCCTTGAAGGCCAATGTGCGCGTGATCGCCGCGACGCACCAGAACCTGGAGCAGCGCGTGCGCGAAGGCCTGTTCCGCGAAGACTTGTACCACCGCTTGAACGTGATCCGCCTGCGCCTGCCCTCGTTGCGCGAGCGGCGCGAAGACATTCCGCTGCTGGCGCGCTTCTTCCTCGGGCAAAGCGCCAAGCAATTGGGCGTGGAAGCCAAGCGCCTGTCCGACAATGCCATGCAATTCCTGGCGCAACTCGATTTCCCCGGCAATGTGCGGCAGCTGGAAAACCTGTGCAACTGGATCACCGTGATGGCGCCGGGCCAGACCGTCGAAGTCAAGGACTTGCCGCAAGACTTGATCGAATCGTCGCCGCAGAACGCGCCGCCGGCCGCATTGCCTGTCCCGGCTCCGGTCCCGGCCGCACCCTCGGCGGCGCCGGCAACGGCCCTGCCGCTCAATGGTGCCGCGCTGCATGGTGCGCATGTTGCCGAGAAGACGGAGAAGGGCAACTGGATCGCGCTGCTCGAATCGGAAGCGGCGCAGATGTGTCGGCGGAGCAGCCCGAAGTGATGGATGCATTGGGCCGAATTTTCGAATCGACCGTGATCAAGGCGGCCTTGAAGCATACGCACGGGCGCAAGAACGATGCGGCCGTGCGCCTGGGCATAGGGCGCAATACCATCACGCGCAAGATTCATGAGTTGGGCATAGACGGCGCCAAGGACGACTGATCGCAAACATCGCCATCAGTCTGATCAGTCCCGTGTCACAACGGCCATGCGCAGGCCGATTTCATCCGCTACGCGCTGCTGCATAAACAGCGCCAGGCTGAGTACCACACCCACTGTGTCATGTAGCCGATTCAACGATTGCCGCATTTGCGTTCAGGCAATTGCAGTTTCGCATCGATTTCCCGGCGCTGGCGTGGGCGCGACCATGCCTTCGGGCGAGCCTGTGCCGCCTGCACCGTGTTCCATCATTTGCTCAGGAATGGCTGTGAGGCCGCGCCGCGGCGCGGCTGGGTAGCCTGCCATGCGTGAAAACGGATGTCCGGCAATGGTGGCTGCCAACAGTGGCGTCGTGCCGGCCGAATGCGACAGCGATTTTCCGAACGCTATGTCCTCTTGGGCAAGTCCGGCGGAAGCGGCATCGATATCGATGCCGCCAAGCGGCTCATCGAAGCGCAAGGCGGAACCATTCTCATGGAGACCGGCGACACCCTTCACAGCATCACGCTCACGGTGGAATTGCCGCCTGCATGATATTGTTGGTCATACGCTACAAGCGCGCCATTGTGGTGCGATTGCCCTTACAATCAAGCATGCCGGTTCATCTTCATTAGCGCGTAGATACAGTGTCTTTTTTCCGTACCCTCAAGTTCAAGTTCCTCCTGGTGTTCCTGATTTTGGCGGCGATTGCGGCGGCAATCGTCCTCAGTGAGATGCGTACTTCGCATTTTCAGGCCGGGTATTTTTCCAAGCTTGCCGCCAAGCTGAATTACAAGATGGGGGAGGGGCCGAGCAAGGCGATCCGTTTTCCCAAGACCGGTCCGTATGACGAGCGCCTCGGTTACAGCCGTCTGCCGGAATTCACCAAGCTGTTGACCGATCAAAACTTCGTCATTACCGATCAGGCGCGCATGTCGCCCGAATTGCTCGCGCTGCCGCTGCCGCCGATCTATCAGGAAAAGGACAGGGCAGGGATCGACCTGTACGACGACAAGCATCAATTGCTCTACACGGCGCGCTCGCCCGAGCGCGTCTATGCCGATTTCGATTCCGTGCCCAAGTTGCTGGCCGATACGCTGCTCTTCATCGAAGACCGCGAATTGCTCGACACTGCGCACCCGCATCGCAATCCGGCCGTCAACTGGAGCCGGCTCGACCGCGCCGTGTTCGACCAGGGCATGCATGCCATCAATCCGGCGCATGAAGCCCCCGGCGCCAGCACACTGGTGACCCAGATCGAGAAATATCGCCACTCGCCCGAGGGTCGCACCACATCGGCCAAGGAAAAGCTGCAACAGATGGAATCGGCGTCGATCCGCGCCTACTTGCACGGTGAAGATACCATGGCGGTGCGGCGGCAGACTGTGGTCTCCTATCTCAATACCGTGCCGCTGACGGCCAAGGCCGGCTATGGCGAAATCAATGGCATCGGCGACGGCATGTGGGCCTGGTATGGGCGCGACTTCAACGACGTCAATGCCTTGTTCCGCAACATCAAGTTCGAGCAGCAAGGCGCCGACCTGCCGCAGTTGGCGCTGGCCTACAAACAGGCGCTGTCGCTGATGATCGCGCAACGCCGGCCATCGTACTTCCTGCGCGAAGGCGCGCCGGCCCTGATGCAGATGACCAACAACCATCTGCGCCTCCTGGCGCAGGCCGGCGTCATCTCTCCCGCACTGGAAAAGGCCGCGTTGCCCTTGAAGCTGGAATTGAACCAGGGTGCGCTGCCCGAGCCGGCCAATTCCTTCGTCACGCGCAAGGCTGCCAATGCCCTGCGCACCGATCTCTCGTCGCTGCTGCACATGGCCCATCTGTACGACCTCGATCGTGTGGACATGTCGGCCGACACCACGCTCGACGCCTCAACCCAGCAAGCCGTGACGCAAGTGCTGCGCGACTTGCGCAAGCCGGAAATTGCCAGGAAGAACGAACTATACGGCCACAACATGCTCGCTCCGGGCGACAACCCCGGGCGCCTGACCTTCAGCTTCACGCTGTTCGAACGGCGCGGCGGCGCCAACCTGTTGCGCGTGCAGACCGACAATCTCGACCAGCCGTTCGACATCAACAGCGGTGCGCGCTTGAACCTCGGCTCCACGGCCAAGTTGCGCACCCTGGTCACCTATCTCGAAGTCATCACCAGTTTGCACAACTTCTACGGCGATATGAACCCGGAAGATCTGGCCAAGGTGCGTATCGACCATGAGGACGTGCTGTCGAAGTGGGCGGTGGATTATTTCATTGCCAATCCGCATAGCAACCTGGCTGATACCCTGGAAGCAGCCATGATGCGCACCTACTCCGGAAATCCTGCCGAAGTGTTTTTTACCGGCGGCGGCGAGCAGCAGTTCGAAAATTTCGAGCCGGAAGAAAACTATAAGATCATGAGCGTGCGCGAAGGCTTCCAGCATTCGGTCAACCTGGTGTTCGTGCGCCTGATGCGCGACATCGTGCGCTACTACGAATACAAGACCCCTTCGGCCAACATCCAGCAACTGGCGGCCGCCGCTTCCGCGCCGTCGGACACGAAAGCCAAAGACGGCAAAGGTGGCGACGACGAAGAACCGGGCGCCGTGCGGCGCCGTGCCGCGCTCTCGCGCTTCGCCGACAAGGAAGGCAAGGAATTCCTGGCGCGCTTCTACAAGAAATACGCCGGCAAGAGCAGCGAAGAAGCCGAGCAGTTGCTGATCGACTCGGTGCATGCCAGGCCCAAGCGCCTGGCCGTGATCTACCGCAGCCTGGAGCCGCAAGCCGATTTGCAGCACTTCGCCGCCTTCATGCATGCGCAATTCCCCGAAGCGCAGTTGAACGAGACGACCCTGCAGACGCTGTACGACAAATTCGGCGTCGATCAATATTCCTTGAACGACCGCGGCTACCTGGCCGGCGTGCATCCGCTCGAATTATGGCTGGTCGGCTATTTGCGCCAGCACCCGAATGCGACCTTCAGCCAATGCGCCGATGCGAGCCGCGACGAGCGCCAGCAAGTCTATGAATGGCTGTTCAAGACCCACAACAAGCACACGCAGGAAATCCGCATCCGCCAATTGCTCGAACTCGAAGCGTTCCAGGAAATCGGCGCCGCCTGGCGCCGCTTGGGCTACCCCTTCGGTTCGCTGACGCCTTCGATTGCCAGCGCCCTGGGCGCATCGGGCGATCGCCCCTCGTCGCTGGCCGAGTTGATGGGCATCATCGTCAATCATGGCATGCTGATGCCGACCACCAAGATCGAAAGCATGGAATTCGCCAAGGGCACGCCTTACGAGACGCACTTCAGGAACGTGCCTCCCGAGGGCAAACGCATGCTGCCCGTGGAATTGGCCGATATCGTGCGCCGCTCGCTGACCGACGTGGTGCAGGGCGGCACCGGCGTGCGCCTGAAGAACGGATTCGTGCAAAAGGACGGCAGCGCGATCGAGGTCGGCGGCAAGACCGGCACCGGCGACCAGCGCTACGAGACCTATGCGCCCGGCGGCAAGCTGATCGAATCGCGCGCCGTCAACCGCTCGGCCACCTTCGTGTTCCTGATCGGCGACCGTTATTTCGGCACGATCACGGCTTACGTGCACGAGCCCTATGCGGCGGACTACACCTTCACCAGCGCGCTGACCGTGCAATTACTCAAGTCGCTGATTCCGGCTTTGCAGCCGCTGGTGGCGGAGGGCGAGCAGAATGCAAAGGACGAAGCGAAGACCATCGTGACCGCGCAGGCCGACGCCCCGAAAGCCGTCGCCGCCGAAGCGGGCGGGAAAGGCGCTGCGCCGGCCCATTGAAATTCCAGGCGATATTGTTATCAATGATATATACCATTGATGGACATGCCGCGTTCGTAGCATTTTTCCGGTTTTGCCCGCCGTTTATTCCGGCGTCGTGATTTGTTGAGAAATTGCGCAAGTGGTATTCGGATGTCCTGTTGTTTCCCCGCGAATTGTCCCGGGTGGTATCTTGCTCCGTGCGGTTCGCCATGGCACCATGGTTTTCACAGAGCAAGATCGTTGAGACCTGAAATAATTCCAAGAACAACGTGGGGGCATATGGACCACTTCAAACTGCTGATTCGTCTTTTCACCAAGCAGGGATGCCGTTCGGACATCGCGTTCGACTTCGATGCCGAATCCGAAGGGAAAGCCCTGGAGGCCGCCGTGCGCGCTTGCCTGGAGCGTGCCGACATGAACGCGACTGCGGGCGGCATTTCGCAACTCGATATTTCGCTCTGCGATTGCCGTTCCAACATGCTTGAGCAGATCCGGATACGGCCCGAGGGCGGGCAGGCGATGTTCGAGCATGACGACGAGCAAGAGCGTTGTCGGCATTGCTTCACCCTGCTCCCGGAAGACAGCGAGATGTTCCACCTCGCGGCGCATGGCTTGCTGACGCAGATGCGGTCGCATCGTTCGCCGTTGGCGGCGTCGTTGCGCTGAGAAGGAACGGTTTCGTTTTCTACAACTGCTCTTCTTTAAGCTTGCGCCACAAGGTGGTGCGGCTGATGCCTAGATAGTTTGCCGCCGCTTGGCGGTTGCCGTTGAAACGTGCCAGCACCCGGGCTGCACTTTCCGTGGCGGCCTCGCCGGTTGGAAATCCCTTTTCTTTCAATTCCGGTGCGGCCGCAAGCAAAAACGACGGCGTCAGCGCCTGCAGCGGCTCGGCCGCGAGAAACAGCGCCAGCCGCTCCATCACATTGCGCAATTCGCGCACATTGCCGGGCCAGGCATAGCCTTCCAATAGCGGCACGCAAGCCTGGATCTCGGCGTGGAGATTGGCGTGCGGCCGCGTGCCCAATGCCGCCAGCGCATGCTTCAGATGCCATTCGGCCAGCGCGGCCACGTCGCCCTCGCGTTCGCGCAGGGGCGGAATCTTCAATCGCAACACGGACAGACGATAGAACAGGTCGGCACGGAAGCGTCCGGTCTTGGCCAGGGCATCGAGGTCGCAATGGCTGGCGCACAGGATGCGCACATCGACCGGCACCGGGCGCGTGCCGCCGACGCGC
>DASVYZ010000517.1:0-2006 GCA_036391935.1 Burkholderiaceae bacterium
CCGCTATCGTCGCCATCATCTGCGCCACGCTGGTATCGGGCACGATGGAGGCGGTACAAACCTATCTCCCAAGCCGCGTGGCCTCGAACGTCGATCTGCTCACCAACAGCATCGGTGCGGCCATCGGCGCCGCCGCCGGCGCCCTGCTTACGCCGGTATTACTGGAAGAAAGCCGCTTCCTGCAGTTGCGCGAACGCTGGTTTCTGCCGGTGGCCGGACGCGGCTTGATCGTGATGGCCTTATGGCCGCTGGCGCAAATCTATCCGCAGGAATACCTGTTCGGCCAGGGGCAGATGCTGCCGGTGCTCTCGGGCTGGCTGACGGCGTGGTTCGAGACCCCGGTCGATCTCGGTGAACTGTTGCGCGGCGGACGCGAATTGAGCATAGAACAATACTGGCTCACCGAAACCTTCATCACCGCAGCCAGCCTGTGCGGCGCCTTGCTGACCTTTCTCAGCGTATTGCACAAGGAAGCGCCCAAGGCGATGCTGACGCTGCTGCTGGTCTTGGCCGCGCTATCGGTCAAGCTGCTGGCGGGTGCCATCTCGTTCGGCCCGGAAAAAGCCCTTGCCTGGCTCACGCCGGGAGCCGCTACCGGAATCGCGGTCGGCTTGCTCCTCCTGGCCGGCCTGGTGCTGACGCGCCCCAGGACGCAAAAACGCATGGCTGTGCTGCTGCTCCTGATGGCCATGATCGCCGCCAACCTGGCGCCGAACAATCCGTATTTCGTCGCCACGCTGCAGACCTGGGTGCAAGGGCAATTCCTCAATTTCTTCGGCGCGGCGCAATTCCTGTCGCTGTGGTGGCCGGTGTTTGCCTTATGGTTCCTGCTGCACAAGCAGATGCGCAGGACGGCGTAAATCCCGGCGGTGTATCATGTTGCTTCGAACAAAGCATTCCCCGACTACCCGATGAGTGACGATTCCTACTACAAGCAACACGTGTTCTTTTGCATGAATACGCGCGAAGACGGCCGGCCCTGCTGCATGGACCGCGGCGCGCAGGCGGCGCAGGAACATGCCAAGAAGCGCATCAAGCAACTCGACCTGAACGGCCAGGGCAAGATCCGCATCAACAAGGCCGGTTGCCTCGACCGCTGCGAAGAAGGCCCGGTGATGGTGGTCTATCCGCAAGGCACCTGGTACACCTTCGTCGATACCAGCGACATCGACGAGATCATCGATTCGCACCTGATCGGCGGCAAAGTCGTCGAACGCTTGAAGATATAGCATGGCCGAGACCTTTTACATCCAGGGCGAGGCAGGCAGGCTCGAATGCCTGCTCGACCTGCCGAACACAAACCCGTTCCCGCACCCCATCGGCATCGCCCTCGTGGCGCACCCCCATCCCTTGCGCGGCGGCGGCGGCAACATGCATCACAAGATCGTGCACACCTTGATGCGCGCCTTCGTCAGCCTGGGTTTCGCCACGGCGAGGATGAATTTCCGCGGCGTGGGCGGCTCGGAGGGCGTGCATGACGAAGGACGCGGCGAAACCGACGACATGGCCCTGCTGGTCGAAGAGATGGAGCGGCGCTTTCCCGGCCTGCCGTTGGAAGCCTTGGGCGGCTTTTCCTTCGGTACCTTCGTGCAAGCCGAGCTGCAGCGCCGCCTGACGGCACAGGGCAAACCGGCCAAGCGCATGGCCCTGGTCGGCGCGGCGGCGGGCCCCTGGGCCATGGGGAATGTCCCTGCGAACACCATTTTGATCCATGGCGAGCAGGATGACGTCATCTTGCTGTCGGACGTGTTCGATTGGGCGCGGCCGCAAAAACTGCCCGTGATCGTCGTCCCCGGTGCCGGGCACTTCCTGCATGGGGAGATGCCATTGATCAAGAAATATGTCATGGCCTTGTGGCGGGAACCAAGCGCCGATTGAAGTATCGAACGGCCCGCACCCGCTTTTGCCGGGTATGCGGGCTTGCCCAAGTTATAATCACCCCAGCTTAATTCTTTGCCGCCCCTTGCGGGGATTACGGCTACGCAGACATCCCATGAAAAAACTCG
>DASVYZ010000518.1:0-1758 GCA_036391935.1 Burkholderiaceae bacterium
CCTGTTGCAGCATCTGAAAACGGTGTGGGTCGCAGGCCAGCAATTGCGCATCACGCGTGACGGAGAACCGCCCGAGGCGGGCAAGGGCGCAGACAAGAAGGCGCGCGCGCCCGCCGTCGAGGAACGGGAACCGCGCGCAGACAAGCCGCCGCGCAAGAGGCAGCCTGAGCAGCATGAAGAGACGGAAGAGCCGCTTGAACCCAAGCGCGGCCTCGCTCGCGGCATGCCCGGTATGGAAGCCTACCGCATCGAGGTGGGGCATGCGCATGGCGTCAAGCCTGGCAATATCGTCGGCGCAATCGCCAATGAAGCGGGCATCGACGCGAAATACATCGGCCGCATCGAGATCCATGACGACTACAGCACGCTCGATCTGCCGGAAGGCATGCCCAAGGAATTGTTCAAGCGCTTGAAGGCGGTGTGGGTGTCGGGGCAGCAGTTGCGGATCAGTCGCCTCAACAAGCATGCCCAGGAAGAGCCGCACATTGAAGACAGAAAGTTCCCCGCCTCAAAACCGAAGCAGGGCGGCGACAGGAGGGTGGCCGAAAAGGAGCGTGCAAGCAAGGCGCCGGCCAAAGGCCATGCCGGCAAGCATGCGGCCGGCGCAGCCAAGCCAAAGCCGCATCGCAAGGGACCGAAGCGGGCGTGATATCCGTGCCGGCAGCGACACGTGCCGGCGTCCGCTTGCCCGGCCCTTCGGTGCGAAACCCTTTTCTCCGCCATAAAAGCGTCGGCCATGCCGGCAGGCCGGCAAGCATCGATACCTCGGCCCGCTGCCGTTGAGCGATTCGCTCGTCGTGTATCCGTCGAATACAGGAAAAATCCGCGGCACGACAGTCAAGGAGGGCAGGTCGGGGCCAACTGATCTGATGTTGCCTGGCAAATTTCACATCGGCATTCTTTATGCCGGCGCAGCGCCCGTCAATCGGGACACGGACCGTCAACCTGTTGCGTTCGATTTCGCCCGCCTATAATTTCAAGGAACTCCGGCAGCGGTTCGCTGACGAATGGCATGGGTCGATCTTGACGATTGGACGGGGTTCATGAAACCGGAAAGAAACGGATGGCGTAGTGCAACAGCGTCGTTGCTGCTTGCGGCATTGCTGGCCGCCTGCGGCGGTGGCGGCGGCGATGGCGGAACAAGCGGCAACCCGCCGCCGCATCTCAAGCTCCAGGTGGTGTCTTTCGGCGACAGCCTTTCCGATGTGGGAACCTACGAACCCATCGCCAGCGCCGTCAACGGCGGGCGCTTCACTACCAATCCCGGGCAAGTCTGGGTGCAGGATATTGCGCAATATTACGGCGGCACGCTCGACGCCGCCTATACGATAGGGTTGACGCATGCCCTGAGCCCGCATGGCGGATACGGTTACGCCGAAGGCGGCGCCACGGTCGCCACGCCGGCGGTGGACAACGATTTTCTGGTGGACCTGATCGGCAACGTGGAAATGCCGGTCAATCAGCAGGTGGCGAGTTATCTGCAGGCGCATGGCAGCTTCAACGCCAATCAATTGGTGGTGGTCTGGGCCGGCGCCAACGACGTGTTGCGCGCGGGCACGCCGCCGGCCGCGACGGCCACAGTGCAGGCTGCCGCAGGGACATTGGCCCAGCTTGTGACGCAAATCGTGCAAAACGGCGCGGCGCACGTGGTGGTGGTCAATCTGCCCGATATCGGCAAGGCCCCAAAAGGCATGGCGAAAGCCGACGGCGGCGCCAATCTGGAGCAGCTCTCGCAATTGTTCAACAATACGCTGAACG